>NZ_JBWYJA010000014.1:0-61025 GCF_056780035.1 Acinetobacter sp. ANC_7503
AGAAGTGAAACCTCTTAGCGCTGATGGTAGTGTGGGGTTACCCATGTGAGAGTAAGTCATCGCCAGCTCATTATTCTAAACACCCCCTTCATTCGAAGGGGGTGTTTTTTTATATATATAAATTGAATTTGAAAATAATTAAAACCTTGTAATTAAATAAGAAGCTCCATTCAGTTAATTTATGCTAAACAATAAATGCCTTAGTGATAAGGCTAATATCATAAAAACAACCCAACTAATTAGTTGAAAAGCTAAATAATAAACAATAATGAATGGTTCAAAAAATGAATGATTTACAATGAAATTTTTATTTACAAAGAGCATCAAAGTTGACTATTAAATAAAATGCCAATCCTAATTTGCAGATTGAGTATTAAAAATCAAGATTTCAGTCGAAAGGTTATATAAGAATTCATTCTTAGTAACTAAGAATAAATATAAAACTCTTAAAACTTGAATTTTCATGATTTTTTATGCCAATTGAATTATTAATCAATCTATTAAATGAATAGTCCACTAGAAAGTTGTATAGACAAAAATCCTAATTTATTGCATTTATATAAAATATGAATCTAGGTTCATTATTTTAAAAATACTCACAATTGGAGGTGAGATAAAAATGACAGCGCAGACAATGAATGTGAATGCTGTAATTGATAATGCAAAATTTAAACCCTTTCATTTATCAATCGTATTATGGTGTTTATTTATCGTAATTTTTGACGGTTATGATTTAGCAATTAATGGCGTAACGTTGCCACTTCTTATGCAAGAGTGGGGTATGACTTCTGTCCAAGCTGGGTTATTAGCGAGCACAGCGCTAGCGGGAATGATGTTTGGTGCGATGCTTTTTGGTATGTTGGCAGATAAAATTGGTCGAAAAAAAGTTATTTTAATTTGTGTAACCTTGTTCAGTGGTTTTACTTTTTTAGGAGGATTCTCAAGTAATCCAACAGAATTTGGAATTTTAAGATTTATTGCTGGACTTGGTATAGGCGGTGTTTTGCCAAATTTAGTAACTTTAACTTCTGAATATGCACCACAAAAATTGAGAAGTACCTTAGTTACGATTATGTTTAGTGGCTATGCAGTTGGCGGAATTATGGCGGCTTTATTGGGTGTAAGATTTACACCTGAATTTGGTTGGCAGATTATGTTCTTTATTGCAGGAATTCCATTATTAGTATTACCGTTTATATGGAAGTATATGCCTGAATCACTAACATTTTTAGTGAAACAAAAAAATTATGAACCTGCCTCAGGAATTATTAATAAGATCAACGCAGATTTAAATGTTAATTCTACAACTCATTTGGTTCTAAACGAAATTAAACTACCTGATGCATCGGTTAAATCTCTTTTTACTGATAATAGAGCGACAACGACGTTGTTATTTTGGTGCTGCTTTTTTATGTGTCTTTTAATGACATACGCATTAGGAAGTTGGTTACCAAAGTTAATGATGGCTGCAGGTTATTCTTTAGGAAGTAGTTTAACGTTTTTACTTTCATTAAATATTGGCGCTGTCATCGGTACTATTGGTGGTGGAATTCTAGCAGACAAATTTCATCTCAAACCTGTAGTGATTTCGATGTTTGTAATTGGAGCTTTTGCTTTATTTGGATTAAGTTTCAATTCGCCGCCAATGGTGATTTATCTACTTGTGGCATTGGCTGGTGCAGCATCAATTGGTACAAGTATTTTAATATATAGCTATGTAGCGCAATCTTATCCAATTGCGGTACGTTCAACTGGGATTGGTTGGGCTTCAGCAGTAGGGCGTATAGGTGCAATTGTCGGCCCCATTGTCATTGGTATTCTTTTAGGAATGGAATTGCCGCACAAATGGAATTTCATTGCCGTTGCTATACCAGCAGTAATTGGTGCAATTGCCGTATTATGTATTAAAAGGACAAAAGTGATTGAAACAGTTCCTGAAAAAATAAAAATCGCATCTTCAATTACACAGTAGAATAAAAGCCTCATAAGAGGCTTTTTTTATAAATGTGATTTTAAAATTTTTTGATGCTCTTTAACCTGTTTGGCATAACGTTTACCTTGTTTTTTCATTTTTCGATTTGTGTTGTATCCAGTAGGTCCAACGTTGTAATAGGCCAGTGCTTTTTTCCAGCTACCAGCAGATTGATTATATTTTGATAGGATAAAAGTCCCACAATGTATATTAATATTTTCTTGAAAAAGGTCACCTGGACAAGATTGTTGCCAATATCTAGGGATAATTTGGGTAAGACCTACAGCACCTGCTGGTGATACTGCATAATTTCGATAACTCGATTCTTGTCGAATAAGAGCGGCCATTAACAGGGGGTCGACATCAAATTGTTGCGCACTTTGCACAATTAGTGGTGAAACCCTATTTGCGGTGTCTGGGTGTACAGAGTATGCCTTTTGAATACCTGTTGAAAGTTTTGCGGCGCGTTTTTGTACTGAACCACCACCTAAAGATGAGCAACCGACAAACACGATACACGATGATAGAACTAAACTATATTTAAGGAAAGTAAAGGATGGGGGAGGTGATTGTAAACGTTGTAAAAAAAGCAAAATAGTAACCGTACAAATTCAATTTGCAAAAATCATAAGTAAGCTGGTGATTCGGGTCAAGCCCTAGATAAATTGGAGTGTTGTAGTTTTGCAATATATTGATGAGTAAGATAAATAGATCAGAAAAACTTTAAAATTGATTCAATATTTTCTTATAATAATGCCATTATTAAATGCCTGAAATCATCATGACGCCAGCTTGTAAATTTCTAAAAAACAAAAAGATAGATTATTCTGTTCATGAATATGAGCATGATCCTAATGCTGAAAGTTTTGGTTTAGAAGCAGCTCAAAAATTGGGTTTATCTGAACATGAAGTTTTTAAGACACTTCTAGTGACAGATGATGTCAATTATTTTGTGACAATTTTACCAGTGGACCATCAACTTAATTTAAAAAAGGCGGCGAATGCTTTCAGTTGTAAAAAACTTAAAATGGCTGATCCGAAAGTGGCTGAGCGTCTGACCGGTTACTTAGTGGGTGGGATTAGTCCAATTGCTCAAAAAAAGCGACTTAAGACAGTCATTCACCAATCGGCAAGTTCTCTTAAAAAGGTGTACGTGAGTGGTGGAAAACGAGGGCTAGATATTGGATTAGATCCTCAATCATTGGCCCAAGTATTAGATGCTCAATTTAAGGACATTGTGGATCACACTTAATGTTTGATCACTACATTTGACGTAGATTGGTTAGATATTCTTGAGCGATAAAAATTTCTTGATCATCAGTTGGGCATACCTTGTTCCATTGATGTTCTTGATCTAATTCCCAAGCACGTTGATTATCGTTCAGATAATTCAGTAGACCATCTTTAATAATCGTTTTCTTTAGTTTTTTATCTTCAATCGGAAAACAAGTTTCTACTCTTGAAAATAAATTACGTCCCATCCAGTCTGCACTTGAACAATATAATTTCTCATTGCCTTGATCTAGAAAATAGTAGACCCGTGTGTGTTCTAAAAAACGTCCTACAATGGATCTGACGCGGATATTTTCTGATAACTGTGGTACTTGAGGTCTTAATGAACAGATGGAACGAATGATCAGATCGATTTGAACACCTGCATTTGACGCTTGATAAAGTGCCGCGATTAATTTAGGTTCAGTTAAAGCGTTAACTTTGATAATAATATGCGCTTTATGACCAGACTTAGCATGGTGGATTTCATTGGCAATGAGTTTTAAAAGCTGTTCATGCAAGGTAAAAGGTGCATGGAACAGCTTTTTAGGCTTTGCCATTTTTCCCATACCTGTCAATTCTTGAAAGATTTTATGGACATCTTCACAAATGTCATCATCAGTGGTCAGAAGACCGTAATCGGTATACATTTTTGCATTACCAGCATGATAATTGCCAGTTCCCAAATGAACATACCGTTTCAGATGATCTGCTTCTCTACGAACAACCAGAATCATTTTAGCGTGAGTTTTATAGCCCACGATGCCATACACAACAACAGCTCCAGCTTCTTGTAGGAGGTTGGCGACCATGATATTGGATTCTTCATCGAATCTAGCACGTAATTCAATAATCGCAGTAACTTCTTTACCATTTCGTGCTGCTTCTGCTAAGACCTGAACGATCTCTGAATCTGGTCCGCTGCGATAAAGAGTTTGCTTAATTGCCAAGACATTAGGGTCTTTTGCAGCTTCTTTTAACAGGTTGATGACGGGTGAAAATGAGTCAAAAGGATGATGTAAAAGGACATCACGTTGTTTTAATACATCAAATATACTTTTTGATTGTCTCAATATCTTCGGTATCACGGGTTGATAGGGTTTAAACTTCAAATCTGGACAATCAAAATCTGAAAATAACCGAGCTAAATTTACAGGGCCTTGAACACGATAGAGTTGTGAAGGTTCTAAATCAAATTGTTCAAGTAGATATTGGTTAATCGTTGCTGGGCAATTGTGATCAATTTCAAGTCTAACTTCACGTCCAAATCTTCGCGAAGATAGTTCATCTTTAAGAGCAACTGCTAGATCGTCTACATCGTCAGCTAAATTTAAGTCAGCATTGCGTGTTACACGGAATTGATAGCATCCTGTCGCTTTCATTCCTGGAAATAAGTCATTGATATGTTGTTGCAGAATAGCCGACAACAGGATGTAATGTTGCTTACCTTCGCATAATTCATCAGGAATTTTGACTGCCCTTGGTAAAGTTCTCGGTGCAGGTACGATCGCGAGCTCAATCTGACGACCAAAAGCATCTTTACCTTCAAGTGTGACAATAAAATTAAGGCTCTTATTGACTAAACGGGGGAAAGGGTGGGCAGGGTCTAAACTGATGGGCGTGATTACTGGTTGAATAAATTTACTGAAGTAGTTTTGAATCCATTCTGTATATTTATCTAAAATTCCATGATATTGGATAAATTCGATACCATAAGATTTAAGTTGAGGAATGAGCTCGTTATTAAGTATCTGATATTGTTCTTGAACCGCATGATGCGTTGTTTTAGATATTTGTTCTAAAATAATTTCATTGGGAATAGCATCAGGCGCAGTAGTTATTTGATTTAATTCGATCTGTTTTAAAAGTCCAGCAACGCGTATTTCAAAAAACTCATCTAAATTCCGAGAAAAGATGATTAAAAAATTTAGTCGCTCTAATAAGGGATGGTGAGGGTCTTTAGCTTGAGCTAAAACTCGTTTATGGAATTCTAATAATGAAAGTTCGCGATTAATGTAAGTGTCTGAATTGTGTTGAAAGTTTTCAAAAGAGTGCATAGTACCAATTATTGCTTTATAAGCCGTCAGGAAAGACCTTGCAGCGATGGTACGTTTGATGTGTGACAGTAATATTACATTGATTGGTATATATTCGATAAATATATATAATTGGATTTATTTTATTTTAATCAAAAAAGCACACAATAAGTGTGCTTTTTTTAACTCAATTAGGGCTTAGAAATCGTAACGGAAACCTAAAGATAAACCTAAAGCATCCTCACCTTTGAAACCCTTCACATTATTTGTACGTGCTTGTTCCCACGGTGTAAGGCTTGAGTTTTTGTCATTAAGCACAGTTGCGACGTTACCGTAAACACGAACTGCTTTATCAAGACGATGTTCAAGTCCTAAAGCAATGAGTGTTGCGTTCGCATCTTTAGCATCTACATCACGGTGCATCACTTGACCACGGATATATGTTTTTGGTGCAAATTTATAATCAGCTGCAACACCAATGACTTGTGCATCAGGATTTTTTACGTCATTGTCATGAGTCATATATTGATATAAACCACCAATATTTAGCTCAGGTGTGATTTTATAAGCACCAGCTAAACGGAAGCCATCACGTTCGCCGCGAGTCGCATCTTCTTCATAGTGTTCATAAGCAGCTGCGAAATCAACAGGACCTTCTTTATAGGTCAATGCAAGATCGTAAGCTTTATTCTTTTTAGAGTCGCCTTTCTTTTGAATAACTTCACCAGTATCTTCATCTACAATTGTTTCAGTGAAGCCTGGAGAATTGCTTTCGTGCAATGAAAGTGCTGCTAATACATTGAACCCATTTCCGAATTTTGGTGATTTATATTCGATGGTATTTTCATTACGCTCATCAAAACGTAAGTCACCAGCACGTGTTACATTACGTAAATCACCTACTTGATCGCCGAAAAAATTAACTGGACCACGTGCTATTTTAAAAGGGCTATCAAAACGACCGACACGAGTTTGACCGAAATTACCTTTTAAACCAACAAATGTATCACGTGTTGCAAAATCAACACCTGAATTTTGTCCACCACTAGCAAAGTTGATTTCTTGTTCAATTTGACCAAAAACGGTCATATCGTTTTCTAGTTTTTGTTCAACTTTAAAGCCTAGACGAGATGAGTTAGATGATAGACCTACTTCATTATAATCTTTACCATCATCAAGGTAATCTAATGAAACATGTGCGCGACCATAAATTTTAACGTCAGCTGCCATTGCGATTGCTGGTGTAATAAGTGTTGCCCCAACTGCTAATGCGCAAAGTGTTTTTTTCATTTCTAGCTCCAGTAAAGACTGATTTTTTGTCCTAATAATCATGATCAGTAGTTTTTTTGTAACTACTGTTCTCTATTGGTGCTAAGTATTCATTACAAATAAGTCAGTAATATTAAGAATTTATTTCATTATCATGAAAGTGGATTGAAACAAGTTGTAGTAATTAAAAAGAATAAAAACAAAAAAAGGAGCCAAAGCTCCTTAATTTTATAAGCATGTGTTATAAAGCAGCTTTAATCTTCTCAGCCAAAGCCTTGATACGTTCTTGATCACCCATTTGTGCTGCGTGTTTACCCAGTTCATGAATTGAACTTGGAATAAGATGGAAGTGAACATGAGGCACGGTTTGCCCAGCTGCAGCACCAGATAACTGCATCAAAACTATACCTTTTGCATCTAATGCTGTTTCAATCGCTTTTGCAATTTTTTGAACGATTTGAATCGTGTACGCTGCAGTGTTTGGGTCCAAGTCGAGTAAAGTTACGGCAGGTGATTTAGGGATGACTAAAGTATGACCATCTGCCTGAGGCATAATGTCCATAAATGCAAGAACTTGCTCATCCTCATACACTTTAATTGCAGGAAGTTCACCACGTAAAATTCTTGCAAAAATATTTTGATCATCGTAAGCCATAACTATTCCCAGAATGTAATTAGATTGAATTATTTACAGTTCAATTCTTTCTGACGTTGCTTAATGGAGTCAAGCTTTTGTTGCTCTTTTTCTGAGAACTTAGGTTTAGTTGTATTGCAATTTTCATTGCCGAACTTTGCCTTAGTATCTGGATCTTTAAAACAGAAGCCTTTTGATGCATAGATGATGTTGTAATCATCTTTAAGTTTTTCACACTCTTTTGTAGTATCGGCTAAAGCATTAACCCCAGCTGAAACAGATACAGCAGTAATTAAACCTAATAAAAACTTATTCATGAGTATCCTCATTTAGAAATGGACATTTGATATTGTCACATTTCAATTATATGGGCTTTATATGTGAATTCAATGGCGAAAATTTATTCTAAGGTAATTTTGCTCCATGATTCGTAGATTTTAACTGCTGTCGAAAAATCACTATTAGGTTCAGCTATTGCATTAGCAGCACCAATTAGACTTTGAGTAAGCGTAATGACAGGTGCGGATAATTTTGCTTGATGAATGAGGTCTACTGCGATACCAGTGTCTTTGCTTAGTAACGGTAAGGCAAAAGTATTTGGAAAACTTCGATTTAATACCCGTTGAGGCAATACATTTTCAGTCACACCACTTTTACCACTTGAAGCATTGATGCACTCTAATGCTTCATTTAAATCCACACCATGCGCTTTAAGTGCAGTAAAACCTTCAGCAGCGGCACATAAGTGGACAGCCAAGAGCATGTTGTTCACTGCTTTCACAGCAAAACCAGATCCTGAGTCTCCTACATGCTTAATCAGTTTACCCATGGCTTGCATCGCTGGTAATACAGCTTCAAAAGCAACTTTTTCACCACCTACCATGAAGGTTAAAGTCGCGTTTTCAGCACCAATAGTTTGTCCGCTAACAGGCGCATCTAGAAAAAATACACCTTTTGATTTTAAAAAAGCTTGTTGTGCTTTAGCTGCATCAGGCACGCCACTGGTGCAGTCTACCCAAATTGATCCAGGTTTAATGTCGACTTGATGAATGATCTCATTGACTTGCTGACTCGTTGGTAAGCAACTAAAAATGATATCAGCGTGGGCAGCTTCTTGAAGTGATACAGCTTGTGTTTGATATTCAGTTGCATGTTGTTTGGCTTTCTCGAAATTTCGATTCCATACCAAAACTGATTCATAGTGTTTGGGTAAATGAGCTGCCATACGGTAACCCATTGCGCCTAATCCAATAAATGCAACTGTCGTCATTTTCTTTACTCTATTTGTGTTGAACGCTTTGCTAACCAGTGAGCAAGTTCAGGCCAAAATTGATCGGCACTTTTTTGACTCGACATTAAACCTAAATGCCCACCAGGAATAAGAGTAAACGTGACATCACGACTATTTGTCAATTCAGTCAATGGTCTAACAGCATCAGCTGTGACCATTTGATCGCTTGAACCCGCGCCAATCATAAGAGAGCAGTCTATATTTTTTAATTCGATTTTCTTATCTTGAAGTTCGATATAACCATTTTTTAGCGGATTTCTTAACCAGACATTGAATAACATATCTTGGTTTACCCCAGCAGGATAATCAATCATATGATTGAGGAAATAACCTAAAGTGGCATGTTCATGCAAAAGTTTTTTATCATCAAGATTCAGTAATAATTGTTTATGGCCTTCATACCAACCTTTTGGGTCTAAAATTTTAAATCCAATTGCATTTAAAATACCTGGGGAGTGAATGAGGCGCTTAGGAATACGACCGTTATAAACTTTATGTTTGAGTAGACGAGTTCTTTCAAGATAGCGATTCATCTTAGCATATAGCTTTCCGATACTACCTGAAGCAAAGCTATCAATTGGACTACCTAAAACGATTAGATTTTTTACATGGTTCGGCTGTCTGAGCGCTGTGTACAACAGAACAAATATTCCCGCCATACTCCAGCCATGTAAAGAAATTTGATCAGATTTAGCGTGTGTGCGTATTTGATCGATACAATTCGGGATTGCATCATCAATAAAACCTAAAAAGTTGAGATCGCGATCTTTATAGCTAAAGTGTCCCCAATCCAATAAATACACATCAAAACCTTGCTCTGTATAATATTTGATAAGAGAACGGTATGGATAAAGATCATAAATATCCATCTTGATCGCTAAAGGCGCGACAAAGACCAATGGCTCAACATATTTTTTATTTTCAGATGCGTAATATCGAATTTTACTCGATTTATGAGTACCTATCACTTCATACGGCGTTGCTTGAGATAAAACCAAAGATTTACCGTAAAAAATGCGTGTCCCTAAATTTTTTAACTTGCTTTGTTTAGAACGCCAGTTAGTTTTTAAATGTTCCATGAAGGTTGAAGATCTCATAAGCATGTGATTTGAACGAAGTCTAAGCGATATTTATATATTTTACCTTGACCTTAAATGCTCTGGGCGCTCAAAATGTTGGCAATTATTCACAAAGGCAGTTTTTAGGACTGATTTAGAGCAATGAGCCAGCAAGACGACATTGAATACCAACTTGATACATTAGCACTTCGTACAGGTCATACGCGCAGTTTTGAAGGTGAGCATGCTGAACCGATGTTTCTAACTTCTTCATTTGTATATGCAAATGCAGCAGAAGCAGCAGCTAAATTCTCTGGGAAAGAGCCCGGTAATATTTATTCTCGCTTTACAAACCCAACAGTCGCAATGTTTGAAAAAAGATTGGCTGCAATGGAAGGTGCTGAACGTGCAGTGGCAACAAGTACGGGTATGGCTGCGATCATGGCGGTGGCGATGTCATTCTTAAAGGCTGGTGATCATGTTGTATGTTCTCGAGCAGTATTTGGTTCAACCGTGGCCTTATTTGAAAAATACATTTCTAGGTTTGGTGTGACTGTCAATTTTGTTGATTTAACAGATTTAGATGCTTGGAAAGCTGCGATCAAACCAGAAACTAAACTACTATTTGTAGAATCTCCGTCAAATCCATTATCGGAAATTGCTGATATTCGTGCATTAGCAGATATCGCGCATGAAAATGATGCCTTACTCGCAATTGATAATAGTTTCTGTACGCCAGTGCTACAACAACCATTAAAATTGGGCGCGGATCTAGTTGTCTATTCAGCGACAAAATATTTAGATGGTCAAGGTCGTGCGTTGGGTGGTGCTGTCGTAGGTAGTCATCAATTACTTGAAGAAGTTTTTGGCTACGTTCGTACAACTGGGCCTTCTATGAGTCCGTTCAATGCTTGGGTTTTCCTAAAAGGTTTGGAAACGCTTCGTCTACGTATGAAGGCTCATTCTGAAAGTGCACAAAAGATTGCTGAGTGGCTTCATCAGCACGATAAAATCGAGAAAGTATTCTTTGCTGGATTAGCGGATCATGTAGGTCATGATTTGGCTAAACAGCAACAAAAAGGTTTTGGTGGTATCGTTTCATTCGTGGTAAAAGGTGGGCGAGAAGCTGCTTGGAAAGTGATTGATCACACTCAATTTATTTCTATTACTGGAAATCTTGGGGATGCAAAATCAACGATTACTCATCCTGCAACGACTACTCATGGTAAATTGTCTGATGAAGCGAAGGCTGCAGCTGGCATTGCAGAAGGTTTAATTCGTCTTTCAGTAGGTTTGGAAGACGTTGATGATATTATTGCAGACATTCAACGTGGTCTTGATTTAGTCTAATTTAAATTTGTTCGGAGTATACAAATGAACATTAACATGCTTATGCAACAAGCACAGCGCATGCAAAAGGAAGTAGAGTCCAATATCAAGAAAGCGAAAGAAGAGCTTGCACAGAAAGAAGTGCATGCTGAAGCTGGTGGTGGTTTGGTAAAAGTGACAATGACTTGCCGTAATGTGGTAAAACGTATTGAAATCAATCCAGAATTACTTCAAGACGATCCAGATATGATTGAGGATTTGATTGCAGCTGCTATGAATGATGCTGCACGCCAAGCCGAAGCGATTTCAGAAGAAACAATGAAGTCTGCAAATAGTGGTATGGGATTACCTCCTGGCTTATCAGGTTTATTTTAAGGATATTGCCGAGTGTTCAGCGAACGGTTTGACCAACTCGTCCAAGCACTGCGAATTTTACCAAGCGTTGGGCCTAAGTCGGCTCAGCGCATGGCGTTGCATTTGATCATGAAGAATAAGCAAGGTGCTTTGGCATTATCTGAAGCACTTAGTGATGCCGCTGATCATATCCATGAATGTTCTATTTGCCACTCATTGACTGAGAATGAGGTGTGTGACATTTGTCTGTCGCAAGACCGAGATGATACCTTGCTCTGTGTGGTTGAATCTCCTGCAGACGTGATGGCAATTGAGCAAAGTGGAAGTTTCAGAGGCAAATATCATGTATTGGGGGGGCATTTATCTCCTTTAGATGGTATAGGGCCTGAAGAGGTCGGCATACCTGCGTTGGTTCAACGCTTAGCTGAAGGTCAGGTATCAGAGGTTATTCTCGCTACCAATGCAACGGTTGAAGGGCAGGCTACGGCACATTATTTGGTAGAAGCCACACGTCATTTGAATCTTAAAATGACGCGTATTGCTCAAGGTGTACCACAAGGGGGTGAGCTTGAGTATGTCGATAGTCACACCTTAAGCCAAGCAGTTCATAATCGTATGCAAATGAAATAAGCACAAATTGTGCTTATTTTTTTCAGTGGAGAAATATCACTTCTCTGATTTGTTTTTAGTCGAAAAAAATATTAAATTTTTCATGTTTTATAACTATTTACAGCGTATACATAGATTTGCTTGACGCTTTAATTGAAAATTTATATTTAAAATTGATAATTTAAGCTAAAATACATCTCGATACCAATCTAGCACATTGTTTTTTATGATGTTTCAATTTATCCAAGAGCAAAAAGAACTCGAGCATGTTTTGACACTAATGAGTCAACAAGATGTTTATGGTTTAGATACTGAATTTATCAAAGTTGATACACTATGGCCAAAATTGGGTGTCTTGCAAATCAATGTCGCAGATCAGGTGTTTTTATTAGACGGTACACGTCTAGATTTTTCGAGTTTCTGGCCTAAAGTTTTTGCTGCAAAGCAAAATATTTTCCATGCTTGTGGTGAAGATATTGATCTAATTTACCATTATTCAAAAGGCAATCATCTTAATAATGTATTTGATACTCAGGTGGCTTTGTCTTTTCTCGGACACGGATTACAGGTCAGTTATCAAAATGCTCTCAAAGAAATTTTAAATATAGAAATTGATAAAGATCAAACACGTTCAGATTGGCTTGCACGTCCTTTAACTGAAGAGCAAAAAGCATACGCAGCGAATGATGTCTTATATATTATGAATTTAGCCGATGTGCTAAAAAATGAATTAGAGAAAAAAGGGCATTATCAGTATGTACTAGAGGATTGTAAGAGCCTCACGCTTGAGATTGCGACAGAAACGCCGAAAGAGAAATTATACGAAGATGTCGGAAATTATAGACACTCTCGAAAGCAGTTAATGCAGCTACAATTGCTCAGTGTTTGGCGTGAAGAGATGGTGAAGGCTTTAAATCAGCCTCGAAGTTTTATTCTGAAAAATGCCACTATGATTGATTTGGTGGAAAAAAATCCAAAAAATACCTTCCAATTATCCCAAGTTAAAAATATTCGTCCGAATGTGGTTCGTGAGCACGGTAAAACGATTTTGGATATTATTGCGTTGCTGCCCCCAATGGAAGAATGGCCATTACGAATTGCTCGACCAATTAAACATTCATCTAAAGATATTACACATGATGTTGATAACATGATTGGTAATCTTGCAGAAGAGTTGGTGATCCCCAAAGAAGTGTTAATGCGAAAAAAATGGCTCGGGGCTTTATATCAGCATGTGGTTTTTCATGGCGATGAACAAGATTTACCTCAATATTTACTCGGTTGGCGTTATGATTTACTGACGAAGCCATTAATTGAGTTGCTTCATAAAGATGCACAATATTTGAGTATGCAAATGAAAGTCAATGAATGACTTCTCTCAAAATTTGATTAAAGAATTACCAGTCATCCTAAACTAGACTGATGTGTTAACAAACGCTAATGTTTCGCCGTTTTTTTTGATGTATGCTTTGCTTTGAGTTTAAAAGGTGTTGTTTGAATCATGTGGTGTGAAATCTACAAATCTAGTAAGAAAGACGAAATGTATATTTACGTTGCGCGTCCTGAACAAGCGGAAAACCAAGAAGCTGTTGATCCGTTATCAGTATTATCTGATGCAATGAAAAATGCATTTGGCCGAGCGACATTTGTGATGTCACTGGAATTACATGCAGAACGCAAATTAGCGCGTGCAAATGTTTTACATGTGATGGATTCAATTCAGACGAAAGGATTCTTTTTACAATTGCCGCCTGAAGGATTGATCAATCCTAATGCGGTAGAGCCAGAGGGACTACGCGGTGCGTGATAATCAAGTTGGAGGATGGGATCAGTTTGTTTCAATGTTGGATTCAATTCCAGAATATAACATTGCAATTACCGTCTATATTCTCGGAACTTTGATTATTCTGTGGTGTTGGTACGGCATAGCGAAACGCCTACCTTCACCTTTAGGTGGAGTGACTTGGATTTTTGTGTTTGCTATTTTGGCAACACCAACGATTTCTGAAGGTCCTAATTCCGCCTTAGCACCTGCAACTTTTGGTTTGATCTTTGGGGTATTAACAAAAGATTCACCTTTGATCTGGTCTAATTTCTCATTGATTGCCTTTGTTATTGCTTTAGGGTTATTGGCAGGTTATTTCTGGACTAAGTACGCTTCTAAACAAAAGAATCTGAGACACACATCGTCAGTGAAGACACCACCACTTTAATTATCCAAATAAAAAAATAAGGTTTCATTATGTCTGTTGATGCACATCAATTTACGGGTACAGATCAATATATCGCCACAGATAGTCTCAAGCTTGCTGTGAAGGCCGCTCGAGCGTTGCAAAAGCCTCTTTTAGTGAAGGGTGAGCCAGGTACAGGTAAAACATTATTGGCTGAACAAGTTGCTGATAGCCTGGGTTTAAAACTGATTACTTGGCATATCAAATCAACGACGAAGGCTCAACAAGGTCTTTATGAATACGATGCCGTTTCAAGATTACGCGATAGTCAATTGGGTGATGAGCGTGTTTATGATATTAAAAACTATATTAAACCAGGTAAATTGTGGGAAGCATTTACCTCTGAAGAACGTTGCGTTTTATTAATTGATGAGATTGATAAAGCAGATATCGAGTTCCCAAATGATTTGCTTCATGAACTAGACAAAATGTCATTCTTTGTTTATGAAACTGGTGAAACAATTACTGCAACACAGCGTCCAATTGTGATCATCACTTCAAATAATGAAAAAGAACTTCCTGATGCTTTTTTACGCCGTTGTTTCTTTCATTATATTGAATTCCCAGATGAACAGACCATGCGTGAAATTATTGCAGTTCATTTTCCAAGAATTTCAACGACATTGGTCAGTGAGGCACTTCAGGTCTTCTTTAAGCTTCGCCAAATACCTGGTCTTAAGAAGCCACCTTCAACTTCTGAATTAATTGATTGGTTAAGCTTATTGATGGCTGATGATATGCCTGAAGATATTTTAAGAAACCATGATAAGTCAAAAGCAATTCCACCGCTGTATGGTGCGCTCATCAAAAATGAGCAAGATGTGCAGCTACTTGAGCGCCTCGCATTTATGACTCGTCGATAGGTGATACTATGTTCGTAAGACTGTTTTACACCTTGCGAAAATACGGAATCCCCGTAACGACGCGCGAGCTGATTGATTTAAATCAAGCAATTAGTCTAGGTTTGGTTTTTGCAGATCAAGATGATTTTTATCAGCTTGTGAAGACAGTCATGGTCAAGGATGAGCGTTACTTCGATAAGTATGATCGTGCTATGAAGGATTATTTTCAGGGCATTCAAACCTTTGATGTAGATGATTTACTCAGTAAAGTTAATCAACTTCCTAAAGAATGGTTTGATTTAGAACTCCTTGAAAAACACTTAACGCCAGAGCAACGTGAAGCACTACAAAGAGCAGGTTCTTTAGAAGAGCTCATGAAAATGCTGGAAGAGCGTTTGCGTGAGCAACATAAAAAACACCAAGGTGGTAATCGTATGATTGGCACTGGTGGCACTTCACCGTTTGGAGCTTTTGGTGATCACCCAGAGGGGGTGAGAATTGGAGGGCCGGGACGTAAAAAATCTGCGGTGAAAGTGTGGGAACAACGTAAATACCAAAATCTTGATGATGATCAAATTTTGGGAACACGTCATATGCAAATGGCGTTGCGTCGTCTGAGAAAATTTGCGCGTCAAGGTGCGGAAGAAGAGCTTGATATAGATCAAACGATTCGCGAAACGGCTAAGCAGGGAATTCTTGATGTACAGATGGTGCCAGAGCGTCGTAATCGAATTAAAGTTTTGATGTTGTTCGATGTAGGCGGTTCTATGGATGCCTATATTGCACAATGTGAAAAACTGTTTAGTGCAGCCAAAACAGAATTTAAGACTTTAGAATATTTCTATTTCCATAACTGTCTTTATGATTACGTGTGGAAAGACAATCATCGCCGTACTTCGACAAAAATGAATACCTTAGATTTATTTAATACCTATGGTAAAGATTATCGAGTGATTGTTGTTGGTGATGCAAGTATGGCGCCATACGAATTAAAATCTGCTGGTGGTTCTGTCGAATACATGAATGAAGAGTCGGGTGAAATTTGGTTGCGTCGTTTGCGCCAGCATTATGAAAAGACGGCTTGGTTGAATCCTGAAACTGAGAATTACTGGCATTACACTCAAACGATAGGAATAATCAAAGAAATATTTGAAGATCATATGTATCCAATGACTTTAAAAGGCATTGAAGATATGACTAAATTCCTCTCGCGCTAACTTTTTTAAATAATATTCATCTAAAGGATCTTGATATGAGCTATCAAATCAATGGTGTGGCATTGCCAAATGAAGAAGGTTTTTTTGGTGAATATGGTGGTCAATTCATTCCACCTCATTTAAAAGCAGCAATGGATGAAATCAATGTTGCTTATGAAGAAATTCGTAAAACACCTGAATTTCAAAATGAGCTTTCAGAGCTGTTTGCGCATTATGTAGGTCGTCCAAGTCCTTTATTTCATGCCAAACGACTTTCAGAACAATTGGGCGGTGCTCAAATTTATCTGAAGCGTGAAGATTTGAACCATACAGGTGCACATAAAATTAACCATTGTTTGGGTGAAGCTTTACTTGCTAAATACATGGGCAAGAAAAAAGTCATTGCTGAAACTGGGGCAGGTCAACATGGTGTCGCATTAGCCACCGCTTGTGCCTTGGTTGGTATCCCATGTGAAATTCATATGGGTCAAGTTGATATTGAAAAAGAACATCCAAATGTCGTGAAAATGAAAATTTTGGGTGCGAATCTAATCTCAGTCACTCGTGGAACAGCAACATTAAAAGATGCTGTTGATAGTGCTTTCGAAGAGTATTTGAAAGACCCTGATAGCTTTATTTATGCCATCGGATCAGTCGTTGGTCCACATCCATTTCCTAAAATGGTGCGTGATTTCCAAGCAATTATCGGTGATGAAATTAAAGTTCAATCACAAGACAGATTTAACAAATATCCTGATTATATAGTTGCTTGTGTTGGCGGTGGCTCAAATGCAATGGGAGCATTCAGTGCATTCCTTAATGATGGTAGTGTGAAATTGATTGGTGTTGAACCAGCAGGACATGGTTTAGATACTGATCAACATTCGGCAACACTAACTTTAGGTAAACCAAGTCAACTTCATGGTATGGCGTGTTATGTACTGGAAGATGAAAATGGCGAGCCATTACCTGTGCATTCAATTGCTTCTGGATTAGATTATCCTGGTGTGGGGCCTCAACACAGTTTCTTAAAAGATATTGGTCGTGTTGAGTACTCAACAGCAACTGATGAAGAATGTCTGAATGCATTCATGACTCTATCTCGAGTTGAAGGGATTGTGCCTGCATTAGAAAGTTCACATGCTGTTGCTTGGGCGATACGCGAAGCACCACAATTGTCCAAAGATACCATTATTGTGGTGAATTTATCAGGTCGAGGTGATAAAGACTCAGACTATGTGGCAGAAAAATTAGGTTTAAATTAACACATAAAAAAACCAGCTTAGGCTGGTTTTTTTAATTACATTTCTGGTGGTTCTTCATTCAAAGGCGTAAGAATATTTTCAAAGGAGGAAATTTCAATTGGAATGAGCGGCGTTTCGATTGAAAGATCTTGAACAGGTGTTTCAGTCGCTTGTTGAGCTTGTTGAGCTTGTTGAGCTTGTTGAGCTTGTTGAGCTTGTTGAGCTTGTTGAGCTTGTTGAGCTTGTTGAGCTTGAACCATGGTTTTCATTATTTCATCAGCTGGTGCACTTAGTTCGTGTGCTTTTTTGCTGTCATATTTGGTGGCAAGTTCTTTTAAAATTGCGTAAGACAAATAACTTGTAAATGCTGGATTCTCGGATTTAGCCTTGGATGGAAGTAGAGAAACGCAAGCGGCATGAAATAAACCATGTTGTACGTATGTTGCATTGAATGCAGGATCTTTAGCTTTATCAGGATCACCTAAATAACCAATCTTGAAGCCAATTTCAGATGCAGCACAGGCATTGGTCACTTCAGAGGAGGGATTGCGATAGTCAGCATTTTTTTTGAAATATAGCACTTCTGCGATTGACATCATTTCATCTTGAATTTCTTTGAGTCGGCCATCTAAATTTTGGACTGCAAAATAATTTTTTAACTTAAATAGTGTTACAGTGCCTTCGAGCCATTTTTGAGGTTGTTCTGTATAATTCAAATTTGTATAACAGGCAGAAGTTTGCAGGGCGGCTTCAACAAATTCTTTGTTTTTTCTTGGATTTTTCATATCTTGATCAGCCCCTAAATATCCCATTTTGTAGGCTTTTTCATAGGTATTACATGCAGGCGTGATGAGCGTCTTTTTTTGATATGTCTTTGCTTTTTTTAGCAGCTCTATTTGATTCTTTATCGTTGGTTCAAGTTCAGATGCATAAGTGGAAGCAGTTACAAATAAAGCGGTGTAACACAATAACTTTTTATACATCATTAGTCCTTAGGCAAAAAAAATTCCATAATGTGATGACTTTACTAATGCTGTTTAAATAGTTCAATGACTCAATAAAAGAAAATCATTGTAAAAGATGACCAATTTCAATCTATTGTTCAAAATTGAGATCATGATTGAATTATCAAAAAAGCCCCCGAGATGGGAGCTTAGCTTTATCCTGAAATATACTGTTGAAGTTGTTCAATCAACACTTTTTGGTCTTCCATCGCGGCTTTAACCAAATCACCAATAGATACAATTCCGACGAGTCTATCGTCTTCTAATACTGGCAGATGGCGAATATGACGTTCTGTCATTAAATCTAAACACTCATCTACGGTGTTGCTTTTGCTTACAGATAAAACCGTACCAGTCATAATTTCTGAGACTGTAGTTAAGTCGGATGTACGTTGCATAAGTGCAATTTTACGCGTGTAATCCCGTTCAGATAAAATTCCAACAAGTCTTTCATCTTGTACGACAACAACGGCACCAATACCTTTTGTTGCCATTAATGTGATTGCTTCTAAAACCGTAGCATCAGGTGTGATGGTAGAGATTTCTGAATTGTTTTTATTTTGTAGGACTTGAGCTACTGTTGTCATAAAGGTTCCTCTTGTTGGTTATTCGTCCATGTATAAGTTAATAACTGAAATCTTAAATCTTTACAATCTTTTTAGTGGAATTTTCTGCTAAATAGATGGGCTCAAATGATTTTGAAAAAAGAGCATCTGCATGTGTGGAATAGTGAGCTTAAAGTGGCGATCTCGATGATTGCACAGAGCAGGTGTGACTTTTAGTCGCGTTAGGGTTGGGAGTAATGAATTTTTAAAATCATCAGGCGTTATTTTTCGAGGCTGATAGTGCGGCCAGTGAATTTTTGCATAATGTAAAGCCTGGACTGAGTTGAGCCAGAAGGGGAATATGTATTCTTGATTGATTGATCGAATGGCCCAACCTTGATGTTCTGGATTGTACAGTCCCCACAGTACTCCACAATACATCATGGTTTTAAGGATATTAACTTTGAGTAAAAAATGCTTTGAATTTGGTTGCAACTGTACAAAGGTGTTCATGATCTTTCGATGATTCATTACCAATGATGATAAGTTCAGTCTAATGATTTTTTCTTAAAGTTTAGTTGCATTAATTTAAAGTTTGGTAAGCAAATATGTAAATAAAAGAGCTAAAAAAAACGCCACGAATGTGACGTTTATTTATGCTTGCATTGTGGCCATGTTTTGCCAATACTGTGCTTTCAAAGAATCACGTTCTACACGGAAACCTTGAAGATAGAGTTCAGCTAGAAACATCGCTGCTTTACCATGACCCGCACGTGCTGCATTCTCAAGTTCTGAAACTGCGTCTGTAAAATTCATTTCAAATTGAATGGTATTTACAGCATTCGAATACATATGTTCGAGGTCTTGTTGAGAGAATTGTTTAATCATATAAAACTCCTTATTCTAATTATGATTAGTACTACAGTTATAAGGACCTAAATTAGGTCAAAATGGAATATAACAAAGTAATATTAAACTAATATTACAATTTGCGTTAATTGTCAAATAAATTTTCAAGATAAATCTTTTAAAAAATACTTACATGATTAAACTTTAATCATTTTATATTGGGTTTATGATAAAACTGTAAATAACTATAAAGGAGAATGACTTATGACTAATACCATTGATGGTTTCACATTTGGCAATCCACCAGAGCCATCCGATATTATTGCGCTTGCACATCATCATAAAAAACAACTTGATGAAGCAATTTTTCATCAAGAAATCCATTTAGGTCACTACTGTTTAGAGCAGCGTAAACGTGTGCATGATTACACGCAGACGCTTGATCCTGCAGCGAAAGCTGAATTTTATCGCTACTATGACGGCGAACTAAAACGTATCGCCGTCATTGACGAAGAACACCCTGATGATGCTGAAGGTGGTTTGAGTGTTTTCACTATTTTTATTGTACTCGCGGTGATCGCTGCTATCTTATATTTTGGTGTTGTACAGAATGTTGTCTCTTAAAGGTGAATAAGCGCCATTTTTTGCATAATGGTTCTTCTTTAAATCAACGTTAACACTATATTTTTAAAGCATCTCGGATTACACTTAAGCTAATCCGAGGTTGTACATGCTCCATTTAAAAAAAATTTCGTCTGATCTTTTCTCACAATTAAATATTGAGCAGATTCAAAATGCTTTCATCATAGGCATTGTACTTTTTATTCTTATTGTCTCTAGTATTGCACTGAATCGTCCAATTAATTCAGCCCACTTTGAACAAGTTCAAGCGCTCGCGGCTCAAAATCGTTTAGAGCGAACGCATGAAATGGCAAATTTGTTACTTGCAAAACCTAAGATTAAAAATATTGAATTTTATCGTTTGCTGAATGCTTATCATATCGAGAATGCTCATATAAAAATTTATCCAGCGATTGAAAAGTTGGATTAGTTTTCAATCTTATTCAGATTGAGCCCAAGATTTTGATTCAGTATTTCTTCGATCTCCTTGGCAGTGACACGGTCAGAGACAGCAATAACAGTCATTTGATCGGGGTGTAAATGTTTTTGTATTGCATTTTGAATATCTTGGCGAGTTAATTTTCGAATCTGCTCCTGATACTCATTTAGATAATTGGAATTAAGTCCATAAAAACCAATTGATGCGATTTGGGCATTAATATTTGCATTGCTATTTAAGGTCATTGGAAAAGACCGAAGAATACTTTCTTTATTTTCTTTAAGCAAAGATTCAGTAATAGGCTGTTTTTTGAAGTCAATGAATACTCGATGTGCGAGCTTTAAGCTTTCGAGCAATTGGTCTTGTTGTGTCGCATATCCAAAACTAAAAACGCCAGGTACCTGTGGTGTAGTCAGCGTACTCGATGCGCTATAGGTGAGTCCTCGTTTAACTCGTAACTCTTTTGATAAGATTGAATTAAAACTCCCACCACCAAACATTCTGTTGGCAACTTCCAAAGCGGCACGGTCTGGATGTGCTCGTTCTAAAGATAAATGACCCAATAATGCATGTGCTTGTAGGCTTTCGCGTTTTAGTACTGAAATTTTAAAACCTGATTCACTGACGGGAGTTGGAAGGTCGGGCTGCTTTTGCCCTTGCGGTAAATTGATACTGATCAGTTCCGAGATCTGTTGAGCTTGATCTTGAGTGAGTTGTCCTGTGATTGCTATATTGGAATTTTGAGCGACAAGCAATCGATCTCTAAATTCTTTGAGTAATTCAGGCGTAATGTTTTTTAAACTACCGACTGTCCCAGCTGTTGGTTGAGCATATGGATGATCTCCATACAGCATACGGTACAGTTGTATTGACATTAGTCTAGATGGATTCTCTTGAAGTTGTTTTTGCCCAATTTGAGTATTACTGAGCGCGAGATTAATGCCTGATTGTTTGAAGGTGGCATGTTTGATTAAATGCAGTAGTAAGTTCAATGCAGGGTCAAATTTTTCAGGATCATTTAACACTCTTAGTCGAACAACAAACATATCGCGATAGGCATTGAAAGAATATTTGGCGCCTAATCCCTCAAATGTGGTGGTAATCTGTTTGGCACTGAGCTGATCTGTTCCTTCAAGCATAAGGCGAGCTGTCATATTGGATATACCGTAAAGTCCTTTACCTATGACTTCATCTCGTGCAGATCCAGCATTAAATGTAATTTGAATGTCGACCATTGGCAGATCATTCGTTTCGACAAATAAGGTTCGTACATTTAAAGAGTTTTTAAGTTCTTGAACAAAAGGCGCTTGATAATTGTGCGAATTTTTTTTGATCTCTTTTAAGCTTAACAAGTTTTTGATTGAGCTTAGACCACTGGAATCTTCTTCGATGATTTGTTCAATTGGTTCAGCTTCTATAAGTTCCTCAGCATGCGACATTGAACTCAAGATGGCGCCACACAATACACTCGTTAAAAATAGAGAAGACAAATAATTCATAAAACGCCTAGTTGTTGTTTTTGTGTTCAGGATAAAGATGTAAAATGCTCAAATTGTCACGATTAAAATAAATATTGGCAATGCGTTGTAAATCATGCGGTGTGACTTTATCGAAGTAATCAGGGAGTTGATCAATCATGCGATAGTCTAGATCATTGATGCTGAGCAAACCAATGAGTCGAGCTTGCCCAATAATATCATCTTGGCTGAACACTAAATTTGAAATGAAATTCGCCTTGACCCGATTGAGTTCTTTTTCATTGACCAATTCTGATTTGAATAAATCTAGTTCCCGGTGTATGCGTTTTTGCGCTTGCTCAAGACTGATACCCTCAGCAGGTATGGCAGAGATTAAAAAAAGGCTATCCCCACGATTATATGGATCATAACTCACATTAATTGAGGTCAGAATTCGCTTATCTCGGATCAGTCTCTCTTGTAGACGTGCTGAAATTCCGCCGTCCAATAGATTTTGAATAATGGTTAAAGCGTAGGCGTCTTGAGGGTTTTTTGCTGTTTTAATGGAATTGACATTCCAAGCCATAAACAAGTTGGGAACATGTACAGCCTGATATTGCTGCATGAAGCGATATCCAATTCTTGAAAATTCAAGCACATCATTTCGCTCAGGAACTGATTTTTTTGGAATCTTATTAAAATATTTTTTGACATCTCGAATGGTTTGTTCAGGATCTACATCCCCAATAATGACTAATGTTGCATTATTCGGCGCGTACCAAGTTTCGTACCATTGTTTTAAATCATTCAATTGAATGTTATTCAGATTTTTCATTAAGCCAATCACTGGTTGGCGATAGTGACTGGTCGGGTATGCAATCCATTTAAATCTTTCAAAAGCAAGGTTGCGAGGATTGTCCTCTGTTCGTTGCCGTCGTTCAGCCATTACGACTTTAATTTCGGGTTCGAAATCTTCTTGGCGCAGAACTAAATTTTGCATTCGATCTGCTTCTAACTCTAATGCCAGTGGAAGATATTTTTTAGGATAGAATTGATAGTAATTGGTGTAATTTGTGGATGTGAATGCATTGACACTACCACCATAAATTCGACTAAGGCGTGTAAATTCATCATTCGGTACTTTTTTAGTGCCTTTGAACATCATATGTTCTAGTACGTGTGAGATGCCGAGTAAATTCCCTGACTCGTCACTACTGCCGACGGCATACCAAATTTGACTAATTACTACAGGTGCGCGGTGATCTTCTCTAATAATGACTCTTAAACCATTATCCAGTGTTGTTTCGACGGTGTTTCGAGAGAGTTGAGCAGTTTGCTGATTTGCAAATGTCATCATCGGTGCTGATGTAATCGCAGCAATGATGATTGTCTGTTTGAAAATGAGGTGCAGAGAGAATTTGAGCCGGCTGAGAGACACAATTAATCCGAATAATGACTTTAAAATTATTCTTGATGATGTCGTATATTTATTCAAGATTGAACTGTTGCAATTTGGTTGATTGTTTTAAAAGTAATTGCAGATCGTGAATTTAAAGCAATCTATGCTAAACTCCATTCTTTTAATCGCAATGCTTTTCAAGGAATCGGCATGCAAGAACAGCAAAATAAATTCTTGATTGATGCGGATATTGGTGATGACGATGTCACCTTACCGAGCCTCCCGGCCGTTAATGTGCCTATTATCGAAAACAATGAAGTAGAAAAGCTGGAAACGGTGCCGGCCGTTGAAGAAACAAAACCGAAAGGTGGTTTCTTCAGTCGTATGAAAGAAGGCTTATCAAAATCTCGTAAAAATTTAGCTGATGGAATGATGAATATTCTAGTCGGTGGTAAAGAGATTGATGATGAGCTGCTCGAAGAAGTTGAAGAGCAATTATTGGTCGCAGATATTGGGGTAGAGGCGACGAAAACAATTATTGCCAATTTGACTGAAAGAACTGCACGTGGCGATTTGATCTACTCTCATTCTCTCTATAAAGCTCTTCAAGAAGAATTAGTTGCTTTATTAGCACCACGTGTCAAACCGTTACATATCGATCCGAATAAAAATCCCTATGTGATTTTGGTTGTGGGTGTAAATGGTGTAGGTAAGACAACCACGATTGGTAAACTCGCAAAACGATTGCAAGGTGAAGGTAAAAAAGTCATGCTCGCGGCAGGCGATACTTTCCGTGCTGCGGCGACTGAACAGCTACAAATTTGGGGTGAACGTAACGATATTCATGTCGTTGCACAAGGTCATGGTGCAGACAGTGCTTCTGTAATCTTTGATGCTTTTGAAAGTGCACGAGCGAAAGGGATCGATGTATTGATTGCAGATACCGCAGGGCGTTTGCATAACAAAGGTCACTTGATGGAAGAGCTCAAAAAAGTAAAACGTGTTATGCAGAAAATTGATGCGACTGCACCGCACGAAGTGATGCTTGTTGTGGATGCTGGCACAGGGCAGAACGCGATTAACCAAGTTGAAATGTTTGATGAAGCTGTAGGTTTAACGGGTCTTACTATTACCAAATTGGATGGTACGGCAAAGGGCGGTGTGCTATTTAACATTGCGAGCCGCACACATGTGCCAATCCGATTTATTGGTGTAGGTGAAAAGATTGATGATTTGAGACCGTTCTCAGCAAAATCATTTGTCGCTGCATTATTCGATAACGAAAAATAATTATTCTTGGGTTAATTTAAAAAGCTCCTTATACGGAGCTTTTTTTATAAATACTTAAAATTCATAAAGTTATTCAAATTTGAGAAAGCCGAATTTTTTGACTCAATACATTAAATACGCAATTTGTTCCAAAAATAGAACACTTTGTTATAAAGATAAGGCTGAAAAGGTTTCGTAATATGAATAAGATAGCATCATCGTTAGCACACAATGAATGTTAAAAATAAGGAATAAGTTATGTCTTTTCTAAATCAAATTAAAAATCGCCGTACCATCTATGCAATTGGTAAGAATGTTTCTTTAGACAATACTCAGATTGAAGAAACCATTAAAGAAGCGGTACGTCAAAGTCCATCGTCATTTAACTCACAGACATCACGTGTTGTAACACTTTTTGGTGAGTCACATGACAAATTTTGGAATATCGTTTTAGAAACGTTACGTAAAATTGTTCCTGCAGAAGCATTTGAGGGAACTCAAAATAAGATCAATAGCTTTAAAGCGGGTCATGCAACTGTATTGTTTTATGAAGATCAAGATACGGTGAAAGGTTTACAAGAGCAATTCCCACTTTATGCTGAGAATTTCCCAATTTGGTCTGAACATTCAACAGCTATTGCTCAATTTGCGGTTTGGACTGCATTGTCAGAAAAAAATATTGGAGCATCATTACAACATTACAATCCAATTGTGGATGAAGAAGTGGCTTCAACATTTGAAATTCCAGCTTCTTGGAAACTTCGTGCTCAGCTTGTGCTCGGTTCAATCGAAGCGCCTGCAGGAGATAAAACGTTTATTGATGACAAAATTCGTTTTAAAACTTTTAATTAATCCAAATCATATAAAGGCACTTCGGTGCCTTTTTTTATGACGAGTTCTGTCATTAAATTGTCATCGCTTGGTAGCATAGTAGTCATATCTAACAATCTAATATTGAGTTATTTATGAAATTAAAAATTACGTCTGCATTGATATTTACGGGTTTGAGCAGTCAAATTTTTGCAGCGGCGACCTTGGTGGTTCCAGAGGAACTGGTCGTAATTTCAGTGAATAATCAAGAGTTTAAATCAGGACTATTTAAATCAAAAAAACAATACCAAATTGATGTGAATCAACCTTTGGTGAATGTTCGATATAATCAATACTTTGAACTACCTTTAAATAATCATGAGATCGTAAAGTCGGATATTCTTACTTTGAAATTGCCAGCCCTAGAGGATAATAAGTCATACAAATTGGATTTAATTCATCCACCACGAGATTTGGACCAAGCAAAAACATTCGCCAAAAATCCTAAATTGGCAATTTATAATCAAAATAATCAACTCATTTCAAATAATCTGATTGTTCAAATGACCTCGCAAAGTTTGCTAGGCGGTACGATCAATCAGATATTGCATAATGAGCCACAAGCTAGCCCAATGACCAAGTCAAGTTCACCATCAATAAATACTCAAACAGTGGAACAAGCTGACATTAAAAATACAAATTCAAATACTCACGATGGTCAGACGTTGATTGAAGTATGGAAAAATTCTTCAAAGCAGGAACGTCAAAAATTTATGACTTGGCTTGCAACGCAATAAAACATTTAATATTTCATAAACAGATATAAAAAAGCCCTCATAGAGGGCTTTTTTATAAATTAAGTGAACAGCCAAGTATAGTAACCATAAATCATCAATGGCCATGCTACAAATGGACTAAATAAATACTTCCATATCCAATAACGTGGTATAAACCCTACGCCATGGATAAATCCACCAGATATTCCAATCATAATCAGCATCATGGCACGATGACTGTAATGACCACTTGCATCCAACATCAGACTTGGATGGATGAGTAATATGGTAGCGAGAGGCAATGCCATCAGAAATGAAATGATCATTGCGAATGAGTATTTACGTTTTTCAGAATTTGACATTGCAAGCTCACTCATTTCATTCACCATCTAAGTCTTGATGTTGTTCCATGTAAATGGCTGCAAGTACACTCGCGAAACATGCCATTAACACACCTAGTATCCATGCGAAGTACCACATAATTATCTCCTAACAGTGATTCGGTTTTAATACAGACTATGCGTGTGGTCTTGAATATGTTTCTTGGTGATCACACCCCACATTTTGTAGTAACACCAAGTGGTGTATGCCAAGATCAGCGGAACAAAAATACACGCAGCAACAGTCATTACTGAAAGCGTCATTTGGCTAGATACTGCATCCCACATCGTCAAGCTAATGTTTGGATGAATACTAGATGGCATCAGGAATGGGAATAGGGCAAAACCAGCAGTGAGAATTGTGCCAATCACAGCGAACGATGTACCCAGAAAACTAAGTCCCGCTTTATTTTTAGACGATGCTAAAACCACAATTATTCCTCCGATAATCGCCATTACCGGTGCCAATATTGTGATTGGATAAATAGAATAATTGTTCATCCAGCCATGATTGGCATTAGTGAGTACTTCTTTAGCAAGTGGATTAGCTACACCATTCGTATCATAAGGTGTTACAAGCGTGTAGCCTTCGATATTGCCGAAATACAACCATGCACCAGCACCGAGAAAACAGATGAGAAAAAGAATACCCATATATCGTGTAGCTTGAGCAGAGCGTGTTCTTAATGCACCTTCAGTGCGTAGCATTAACCATGCACCACCATGTGCAGCAAGCATCGTCAAACTGACCAATCCACAGACCAAGGCAAATGGATTTAAAAGTGCAAAGAAGCTTCCTGTGTAAGTTGAACGAACAGTTTCATCAAGTGTAAAGGGGATGCCAAGGAACATATTGCCAAATGCAACACCAAAAACGAGTGCTGGTACTGCGCCGCCAATACATAAGCCCCAATCCCAAGCATTACGCCATTTAGTATTTTCGAGCTTAGAGCGATAGTCAAAACCAACAGGTCTAAGGAATAAAGCAAATAATACGAGTAACAGCGCCCAGTACATACCCGAGAAAGCTGTTGCATATACCATTGGCCAAGCTGCGAAAAGTGCACCACCCGCCGTAATAAACCAAACTTGGTTTCCATCCCAATGTGGTGCAATGGTGTTGATAGCAGCACGACGCTCTTCATCGTCTTTACCGACGAACGGCATCAGTGCCATAGAGCCCATATCAAATCCATCAGTCAAAGCAAACCCAATAAGGAGGACGCCGACCAATACCCACCAAATGATTTTGAGAAGTTCATATTCAATCATGTTAAATCTCCTCAGTTGACTTATTGGCTGCTGTTAGTTTTTCGAAATGATACTTTCCAGTATGTAAAGAGCTTGGTCCTAGTCTTGAGAACTTGATCATTAAATACATTTCTATGATGAGCAGCACTGTATAGAAAGCAGCGAGTGCTAAAATTGAACCCCATACATCCGCTGAACTAATACTTGATGCAGATAGGTGTGTTGGTAAAACTTCACCAATAGTCCATGGTTGACGACCAACTTCAGCAACGTACCAACCTGTTTGAGCTGCAATCCATGGAAGTGGAAGGGCGATCAGTGCAAACTTGAGCAACCAAGTTTTATTTTCAGCATTACGTTTCATGACGGCATACGTTGCAAGAATGAACAACAAGAGCATTAAGAAACCTGACGCCACCATCGCTCTAAATGCCCAAAATAAACTTGGAACATGAGGGATAGTATCTAAAGCTGCAGATTTAATTTGTTGTTCAGTAGCATCAACCACAGTTGGTGTGTATTTCTTCAACAATAGACCATAACCCAAATCTTTTTGAGTCTCGTCAAATGCAGCTTTGAGTTCTGGTGATTGATCTCCAGCACGAAGTTGTTCAAGCTGTGCATAAGCGACCATACCATTACGGATACGTTGCTCATGTTGTGCGATTAAATCTTTGATCCCTGTGACTTGTTCAGTTGTAGAGCGAGTCGCAATTAAACCCATGACATATGGAATTTTCACAGCATAGTCTGTTGTTTGCGTCTCGGGATTGGGGATACCAAATAATGTGAATGCAGCTGGTGCTGGATGTGTATCCCATTCTGCTTCAATTGCAGCGAGTTTGGTTTTCTGAACATCACCTAATTCATATCCTGATTCATCACCCAGTAAAATTACGGATAATGTCGAAGCAAGACCGAAAATAGCAGCAATGGCAAATGAACGACGGGCAAAGGCCAAATCACGTTTTTTAAGTAGGTAATAACTTGAAATTGCCAATACAAAAATTGCACCAGTCACATAACCCGCAGAAACAGTATGGACAAATTTAACTTGTGCCACTGGGTTAAATATTAGTGCGGCAAAATCTACCAGTTCCATACGCATGGTTTCATAGTTAAATGCGGCCCCGACAGGGTTTTGCATCCAACCATTTGCAACCAAGATCCAAAGTGCTGACATATTAGAGCCTAAAGCCACTAACCATGTCACACATAAATGTTGGACTTTAGAAAGACGTTCCCAGCCGAAAAAGAATAAACCAATAAAAGTAGATTCTAAAAAGAAGGCCATTAATCCTTCGATTGCTAATGGCGCTCCGAAAATGTCACCTACATAATGTGAGTAGTAAGCCCAGTTTGTACCAAACTGGAATTCCATCGTTAGTCCAGTGGTTACCCCTAAAGCAAAGTTGATCCCGAATAACTTACCCCAAAACTTGGTCATGTCTCGGTAAATCTCTTTACCTGTAATGACGTAGGTGGTCTCCATGATGGCAAGGATAAATGCCAAACCTAGAGTGAGGGGTACAAATATAAAGTGATACATTGCGGTCATTGCAAATTGAAACCGCGATAGATCGACCACGCTTTCAGAAATCATCAACGTGTCTCCTTCATTTTAAGTTCGCTGCCCGTAATTCGTTCAGCGACTTGATGGTCAAAGTTTTTGGGAATGGTAGGTGCATCAAACCAGATATTTTTAATCACGATAAGAATGATTACTTTGATAATAAGAATCAAAGTAATCTCTTTGATTAAATTTTTATTTAAACTTGAAGGTTTAATCATCATATTTAAATGCATTATTTAAATCTATTCTAAATATTATTATCTTTTTTTCGTTTAAAATAAATACTTTATAGTCATAAATATTTTTAATATAAAAAATATAATAAAAACAATAGCTTGTTGTTTTAATTTTTAATGATATTAAATCCGACTAAAATGGTTATATTAAAAAATAAAATAGACTAAAATACTTGGTATTAATGTTTTGATTCCAACTAAAATAATAGGATTGCTGTTTTGAAGTTTATTAAATTAGTTGGTTTTAAATCTGATTAAAATGGTTGGTTATAAGGATTTTATTTATTTTTATATAATCGTTGAGTGGGTTGGATTTAAATTTAATAGGCGTCACAAATACCTTGAATGAACTATTTTCAAATCAAATGCATATAATTGAAGTGGGGTGTTAATAGCTCATTAATGCTGATCAACATTGAAAAGTTGATTTGTTTTGGCAATTTTTTTAGCAATAAAATGAGATCTTTTTGCACGGATCAGGAGGATTTGAGATTGAAATTCAAGTTCCCCAAACTCTGGTTCAACTTGTACATAATGTAATTGACCGAATTCATCGCGAACGCGTGCTTGAGCAGAGAAACCAGGTCGTGCATTACCACTAGAAACAGTTGCTAGTCGACCAAGCAAATTTGAGTGCTCTGATTTGTATTTGGGTTTGATTACTTGATCCAAACAATGAATCATAAATACCGTAAAGAAGATTGCGATAATTAAAGCGGGTAATAAAACATAGTACCAAGCTAGAAAGGTTTTCTGGCTTGCAAATACAATGAGCTGAAGAAAATATCCAGCAAAACTAAAATTGATCAGAAAAAAAACAAGAATGAGAACTTTGGAAAATTTAACTTGAAGCAAAGGAAGGCGAATAAGCCAATAAGGTGTTAATTTTTTTATAAATTGACTAGGTCTTAAGCCAACAAAATAGCCTAAGGTTTCAGCCATGCTGAGCATTAGCAATGCAAACACGCACATATGAAATGGCATTAAATCAATTTCCATTAAAAATGCCAGCATGTCCTTCACCTCATGACTTAAGATTCTAAGTAAATTCCACCATCAGAATGAACTTTAATCTCGACTTTTTCTAAAGATTCACCTTGGCATGGGCCTGAAATGCACACACCAGTTTCTACATCAAATAAAGCACCATGAGTAGAGCATTCAATGAACTCTTGATCACGATCTAAGAATTGATTTTCAAGAAACTCGAGCTCAACTTGCAAATGTGGGCATACATTTTGATACGCATAGAAGCAACCATCTCGTTGCGTAATGAAAATGTTGTCACCATTTTCAGTTTCAAAAGATCGAGATTCTCTTTCAGGAATGTCTTCAGTCATGCAAATTTTATTCATTTTATGCGACTTCTATTTGAAATTCTTTAAGAAGTTTAGCGTAATCAGCTACGTCTAAACGTGGACCAAATTGAGCAACCACTTGGCTTGAGATTAAAATAGCCAATTCAGTCGCTGTTTGTAAATCTTTACCAGCATTTAATGCATATAAAAATGCACCAGAGAAAGCATCACCAGCACCGTTCGTGTCTAAAGCAACAACTTTACGTCCTTTCACTTGAAGTTCAGTTGATTCCGTTGCTACAAGAGCGCCGTCTGCTCCAAGCGTAATAATGACGGTAGAGCTTAATTTTTTAAGTGCAGCAAGAGCATTTTGTAAGTCATCAGTTTGTGTATACATCAATGCTTCTTGTTCATTACAGAATAGAACATCTACACCATCATCTAATAATTCGTCCAAGCCTGTACGCGCATACTGCACCATAGCAGGATCAGAGAGCGTTAACGCAATTTTGACATTATTTGCTTTCGCAATTGCACGCGCTTGCTTTACGGCAGCTCGTGCTGTATCACTCGTAGAAAGGTAACCCTCTATATATAACCATTTAGCGGTTTTTAGCGCTTCAAAATCAATTTGTTCATTACTGAGTTCAGCTGTAATACCTAAGAAAGTATGCATGGTACGTTCTGAATCAGGACTGACCAAAACCATGCAAGTCCCAGTTACGCCTTCACTGATCGAACGTTCAGAGGTTTGTATTCCTGCATCATTTAGACCTTTTAAGTACAACGCTCCAAGATCATCATTGCCGACACGGCATCCATAAAACGCTTGACCACCTAAGGCACTAAAAGCCACTGTTGAGTTAGCTGCAGATCCCCCAGAGGCTTGACCTTTATATTCTTGAGAATTTTTTAAGTTTTGAAATAGACGGGCTTGAGTTTCCCCATCTGTAAGCTGCATAGTACCTTTTTGCAAATTTTGCTCTAAAAGAAATTCATCAGATACTTTGAATTCTTGGTCAATGAGGGCATTGCCAATCGCAAAAAGGTCAACTTTAGCCATGTCTAAATTCACATCACGAAAAAAGAAAACGATTTTACACCAATGCGATTGAATTCAGTAGCGTATAGCTTGATTTTCAAGCTTTAACCCACATTTAATCGAAATGAATCATTTAATTCAGATATAGTTTTATTGATTTAGTTTTAATCTGACTATTTTACTCGGAAAATAGTTGGAGTTTGTTGTATAAATGATGAATTGTATTGAACTATCAGTATAATGATCTTTGTTAAAATTTATGTAAATTAAGGAGCACACATGACCGTAGATGTTACTGAAACCATTCAAAACACCGTTCATCCCGCGTTTCAGTTGGTACGTCAACATCATGTAGCCGCACTCGATATATTAGTTTCAGAATACCGTCATAAAGAAACTGACGCTGTGCATTTTCATCTAGCAACTGAACATGATGAAAATGTTTTTTTAGTTGCTTTCCGTACACAACCGATGGATTCAAAAGGCGAAGCACACATTCTTGAGCATACTGCATTATGTGGTTCTGAAAAATTTCCTGTACGTGATCCATTCTTTTTAATGATCCGTCGTTCTCTAAATACGTTTATGAACGCATTTACAGCTGCCGATTGGACAGCTTATCCATTTGCGACACAGAATAAAAAAGATTTCCAAAACTTACTTTCCGTCTATTTGGATGCAGCATTTGCAGCCAATTTAAACCCTTTGGATTTCGCTCAAGAAGGTATCCGAATTGAGTTGGAAAATGGTGAGCCTGTTTACAAGGGTGTGGTTTTTAATGAAATGAAAGGTGCAATGAGTTCACCTTCAGATCAGTTATATCACCAACTTGCTCATCATTTATTCCCTAAAACGACTTACCACTATAATTCAGGTGGTGATCCTAAGGATATTCCTGATTTAACTTACGAAGAGTTAGTCAGTTTCTATAAGTCACATTATCATCCAAGTAACGCTATTTTCATGACTTTTGGTAATCAATCTGCCTATGAGTTACAAGAGCAGTTTGAAACTTTAGCGTTATCTAAGTTTAAGAAAGGTCAAACCTTATATTCGACACCAGAACAGCGTCTAGAAGCACCTATTGAGGTGACAGAGACTTACGCGGTAGATGCTGAAGATTTGAAAGATAAAACCTACCATGTACTGGCATGGTTACTTCCTGAATCTAGTGATATTCAACTTCGTTTAGGCTTACGTTTGGCTGAAGGGATCTTATTGGAAGATTCTGCTTCACCATTACGTCACTATTTAGAAACGTGTGGTTATGCTCAATCTACAGGACCAATTTTAGGTCTTGATGATTCTAACTATGAAATGACTTTCTACTGCGGTATTCAAGGTTCAAATCCTGAACATGCAGAAACATTCAAAAACGGTGTGTTGAATGTGCTGAACGAGGTTGCCTCGAAGCCTGTAGATCAGTCATTGGTTGATGCGATTTTGCATCAAATTGAATTACACCAACGAGAAATTGGTGGAGATGGCACGCCTTATGGTCTAAGCCTCATCCTCAATGGTTTAAGCAGTGCAATTCATCATAATGATCCAATACATGTTTGGGACGTAGATTCGACCATTGAGCAAGTGAAAGAGCAGTTGAAAGACCCGATGTGGTTGCCTAATCTGATTAAGACCCATTTGATTGATAATCCGCATCGTGTACAGATGACGCTTGTACCAGATGCGAATAAGTCGAAATTAGAGGCTGAAGCAGAAAAACAGCGTTTAGCTGATATAGGCGCACGCTTAACAGATGATGAAAAAGCGGAAATTGTACGCCAGACTGAGGCATTAAATGAAAGACAGGCAACTCCTGATAACTTAGATTTATTGCCGAAAGTTGGTTTAGAAGATATTCCTGCCGAACTTCCAGTCGTTCAAGGTCAATTGAGAGAAATCATTTCTAATAACTTAGATACACCCTTGAACTTATACCATGCTGGTACTAACGGAATTTATTATCAACAAGTGATTATTCAAATTCCTGATCAAGTCGTGAAATCACCTTACTTTAACTTACTCTCCGTGCTCATGGGGGAGGTTGGTGCAGGTCAATATAATTATTTAGAATTACAGCAATTACAAACAGCGGTAAGTGGTGGTCTTGGTATGGGGGCATCTCTACGTAGTAAAGTTGATGATAAAGGTAAAATTAGCGCATTTTTAACGCTGACAACCAAATCCCTTGCCCACAAACTAGATACGATTCAATTGTTAAAACTGGCATTTGAGAAACTGCGTTTTGATGAAAAGGACCGTATTATTGAACTTTTACAACAGCGTAAGACGCGTTGGGCATCCCGTTTGTCTGGTTCTGGACATAGCTATGCCATGCAGATTGCTTCTCGTAATATGAGTGCATTGGCATTACGTGATTATAATAATACCGGCTTAGGTGCGCTTAATTGGCTGAGCGAGCTTGTTCAAAGCATTGAAACAGATGAACAAGCATATGCGAACCTCATTCAAGAGTTGCAAAATATTCACCGTTTGTTGTTACTCGCGCCTAAACAGTTCCTACTGGTCTGTGAAGAGCAACAGTCTGAACGTTTAATTGAAGAAATTCAAAATGTTTGGGATAAACTTGAAGTGAAGCGTGAGCCAGTGCATCTTGCTGAAGTTAATTTTGAACAAACGCAAAATGACGAAGCATGGCTGATTCAATCCAATGTCCAATTCTGTGCTTCTGCTTATCCAGCAGTTGAAGTTTCTCATCCGGATGCAGCACCGTTAATGGTGCTTGCGGCTTATCTACGAAATGGTTTCCTACACAGTGCAATCCGTGAAAAAGGAGGCGCTTATGGTGGTGGTGCAAGCTATGATGGCAATGCTTGTGCATTTAGATTCTATAGTTATCGTGATCCACGTTTAGCAGAAACTTTCCAAGATTTTGAAGCAAGTATTGATTGGTTATTGAATACTGAACAAAAACCACACCAACTTGAAGAGGCGATTCTGGGTCTTGTATCGAGCATGGATAAGCCAGGTTCTCCAGCAGGTGAAGCAATTACTGCATGTTATGCATTATTGCATGGACGCACGCCTCAATTCAGAAAAACTTTACGAGAGCGTTTGCTCAATGTAACGTTAGATGATCTAAAGCGTGTAGCAGAAACGTATTTAGTGAATCAAAAACCAACGAAGGCTGTTGTAGCACCAATGGCTAAAAAAGAGCAACTTGCAGAACTTGGGTTTTCAATAAAACAAGTGAATTAAAATTAAAAATGGGGCTTAGCCAATGCGAAATAGAATAAAACGTTCACCAATATGGTTGGGTGTGTCGTCGTTTGTGTGTTTGCCTATACAGACAGTTTGGGCAACAGATATGGTACCAGCGAATCCAGCGTCACCACAAGCGTGCGTTGCACTTGATTCAAATGCAGAGCGTTTAGCCTGTTATGATGCATTGTTCAAAGCCCCTGAACTTGAGCAACCTGCTTATGTTTCTGAGCGTCAGGCTGCGCGTGAAATACCAGCACCGCAGGTTGAACCACAGGATTTAAAGTCTAAAATCGAACAAAAAGTTGAAAACTTGTTTTCGGTGGAAGGTCCTGTAATTACACCGAATTCATCGTTGCTTGATAAACGATGGGAATTGGCTGAAGACAGTAAATTAGGTACATGGAATATACGCGCACATCAACCTGTATATTTACTTCCTGCATTTTGGACGTCTGATAAGAACGAATTTCCATCGAGCCCAAATCCTCAAAATACCGTAGAAGATGATCAAAATTTAAAGTCTTTAGAGTCCAAGTTTCAAATTTCACTCAAAACTAAAGCTGTTGAAAACTTAATCGGGAATAATGGCGATATTTGGTTGGGTTATACCCAGTCCTCTCGTTGGCAGGTTTACAACTCTGAAGAATCACGACCATTTCGTGAAACGAATTATGAACCTGAAGCAAGTATTGTGTTTAGAACCAACTATGAATTTTTAGGTTTAAATGGTCGCTTACTCGGTTTAACGCTGAATCATCAATCAAATGGACGTTCGGATCCTTTATCACGTAGTTGGAACCGTGTGATGCTGAACTTAGGATTTGAGCGTGATAATTTCGCTATGATGATTCGACCTTGGTATCGAATCGAAGAAGATTTCAATGATGATAACAATCCTGACATTAAAAACTATATTGGTCGTGGTGATTTAACGACTTTTTACCGTTGGAATGATCATGATTTTAGTTTGATGTTAAGACATTCACTTAAGGGTGGGGATGATTCTCGAGGAGCTGTTCAATTTGATTGGGCATTTCCAATCAGTGGCAAACTTAGAGGTCATTTTCAATTATTCGATGGGTATGGTGAGAGTTTGATTGATTATAATCATCGTGCTACCTATGCGGGTATTGGCGTTTCTTTAATGAATGCTTTCTAAATAAAAAAACCACGCTTAGGCGTGGTTTTTTTAGCGATCTTATTGCGATTGAATTAGGGGAACTCCAGTCACTTTCTGTATCTCATCAAAGTTGACGTCATGAGCCAGTTCTATCAGTTTTACCCCTTGAGGCGTGATATCCAAAACCCCTAGATCTGTAATCACGCGATGAACGACTGCTTTACCTGTAAGGGGCAGTGAACATTGCGGAACAATTTTTGGGGTGCCATCTTTGGCACAATGTTCCATTAGCACGACGACTTTTTGTACGCCAGCCACCAAATCCATTGCTCCACCCATACCTTTGACTTTTTTCCCTGGAATCATCCAATTCGCAAGATCACCTTGCTCAGAGACTTCCATAGCGCCAAGTATAGCTATATTCACGTGCCCACCACGGATCATGGCAAATGAATCAGCACTGGAAAAAAATGCAGCGCCTGCTCGCGCCGTAACAGTTTGCTTACCCGCATTAATCAGGTCAGCATCTACGGTTTCTTTTGTTGGAAATTCGCCAATTCCCAGCAAACCATTTTCAGATTGGAGCCAAACATTGATATTTTCAGGAATATAGTTCGCAACCAATGTAGGCAATCCAATCCCTAAATTGACATAAAATCCATCTTCGAGTTCCAAGGCAGCTCGTTGTGCCATTTCATTACGCGTCCATACCATAACTTATGCCTCCGCCTTTAAGGTCATTTGTTCGATTCTTTTTTCTGGTGTAGTGTTAAGAACGATACGATTTACATAAATGCCGGGCAAATGTATCGAATCGGGATCGAGCTCACCGATCTCTACAATTTCCTCAACTTCAGCGACTGTGATTTTCCCAGCCATCGCACAAACGGGATTAAAATTTTGAGCTGTTTTCCTAAAGATTAGGTTACCTGCCTTATCTGCTTTATACGCTTTGACCAAAGCGACATCTGCAGTTAAAGAGGGTTCTAAAATATATTCTTTACCATTGAACTCACGTACTTCTTTACCTTCTGCAATCAACGTACCTACGCCTGTTTGGGTAAAAAATGCAGGAATCCCAGCTCCACCAGCACGGAGTTTTTCAGCCAAAGTGCCTTGAGGGGTTAGCTCGACTTCAAGTTCACCATTTAAGTATTGTCGCTCAAATTCTTTATTTTCTCCGACATAGGACGAGATCATTTTTTTAATTTGTTTTGTTTCGAGTAGTAATCCCAAACCAAAACCATCTACACCTGCATTGTTTGAAATACAAGTCAGCTCTTTAGCTCCTGTTTGTTTCAGGGCAGCAATCAAAGCCTCAGGAATACCACATAAGCCAAAACCACCAACAGCTAAGGTTTGACCATCTTGAATGATATCGTTCAGTGCACTTTCAGCACTTTCATACACTTTGTTCGTCATTGAACACCTCATTGTATTTTTATTTTGTTCATCCTGAATCAGCTTCCGATCTTCATCATTTCATAATGCTGATACGTACTAAGCACATTTTTTTTGCCAATACGCATTGGCATAGTTAGATGGATTGTTTCGTTGCAAAACTTGACTAATGTTACGACTCGCAAGCATCAGGGCATCTAGGTTAATGCCAGTTTCATAGCCCATATTGGACAAGAGATAAAATAAGTCTTCAGTGGATACATTACCCGAAGCACCTTTGGCATAAGGACAACCGCCAAGTCCTGCAATCGATGAGTCAAATATGCGGATGCCTTGTGTCAGTGATTGATAGATATTGGCAATTGCCATGCCGTAGGTATTGTGAAAATGACCAGCTAAAAGTTGTGGTTCAATTCGTTCCAAACATGCATTCCAAACTTTGGAAACACGATCAGGTGTAGCTGTGCCGATGGTTTCACCCAAGGATACTTCATAGCAACCTAGATCAATTAACTTTGCACTGACTTCAGCAACCTTATATGGATCAATTGGACCTTCATAGGGGCAGTCGACGATACATGAAACGTATCCGCGTACTTTAATATCATGTTGTTGAGCAAACTGTAATACATCAGCAAACTTCTCAAAACTTTCCTCAATTGAACAATTTATATTCTTTTGAGTGAAGCTTTCAGAAGCAGCGGTGAAAACCGCAACTTCTTTACAGCCTACAGCTAAAGCTGACTCGAATCCCTTAAGGTTTGGTGTCAGTAAGCTGAACTGGATATCTTCATCATGTGGTAGGCTAGCATAGAGTTGATCACTTTCTGCCATTTGAGGTACCCACTTTGCAGATACACAAGAACCGACTTCGATATTCTTCAAACCAGTTTTCATCAAATCAAGAATAAGATTGCGTCTGTCTTCGAATGTTAAGGGTGTTTTTTCATTCTGAAGACCGTCACGAGGTCCAACTTCAACGATTTTCACAAAATTATCGTGATTTGGTGTGGTTTGATTGGTTGTTTTCATCATGCCGCATTCTCCTCAGCAGCTTGAAACTCAACCAGCTCATCACCAGCTTTCACTTGATCACCTTGTTGGAAATAAGCTGCGACAACGACACCATCAAATGGTGCACGTATAGCGTATTCCATTTTCATTGCCTCTAACGTTAATAACACTTCATCTTTTTTTACACGTTGATTTGCTGAAACAAATACTTGTGTCACTGCACCCGGCATTGGTGCTTTTAGATTTGAGTCAGATGAAGATTGATCATTTGTATTAAAATTAGGTTTGATGAGTTCAAATTTAAAAGTCTGCCCATTTTTAAATAGGGTGACCGCATCATTGGTTTTTTTAAAACTGATTTTCTCTTGACCGAAAGAGGTATAGATCGCCATGAGATTTTCATTGAGCAACTGACCTGAGATAGCGTAGCTTTCGCCATCAAGCTGTGCTTCGAACCCTTGTGAAGTTGAGATAAATTCGACTTGATACGTTTGTCCGAGATGTTTAAGTTTTATCGGTGTACGCGCATCAACATTACTTCTCCACAGGGGTTTTGCTTTCCAAACTGGATGGCTTGTACGCTTGGATTCATTTAACTGAGAATGCAGTTCAATAAATGCTGCTGTGACAATTGTTTCAGACGAAGAAGGAGTAGTGGTTTTAAATAGGAACTCATCTTCGCGCTGAATTAAATTAGTATCTAGGTTGGCATTTTTGAAAGAGTCACATGCCACTAAGCGATCTAAAAATGCAATATTGTTGCCTAAGCCTTCGACATGAAAGTGGCTCAAAGCATGATGCATTTGGACGAGTGCTGCTTCACGATTTTCTCCCCATACGATGAGTTTAGCAATCATTGGATCATAGAACGTTGTGATCTCATCACCTTGCACAATGCCACTATCAACACGGACACATTCATTTTGAGTCGGATAATGAAGATAATTAATTTTTCCAATTGCTGGGAGAAATCCTTTCTCTGGCTCTTCTGCATAAACACGAGCTTCAAGTGCATGGCCATGAATTTTTAATTCAGACTGTTGTTTTGGCAAAGGTTCACCATAAGCAACACGTAATTGCCATTCAACCAAATCTTGTCCTGTGATCATTTCCGTCACAGGGTGTTCAACTTGAAGGCGAGTGTTCATTTCCATGAAGTATGCTGTACCATCTTGCTCAACAATGAACTCAACCGTTCCAGCACCGACATAGTCTACTGCTCGGGCAGCATTAATCGCAGCTTCACGCATCGCTTCGAGTTTAACTTCGGCCATTTTAGGGGCTGGGGCTTCCTCTAGGACTTTTTGGTGACGGCGCTGCACAGAGCAATCACGTTCAAAGAGGTGAACATAATTGCCATGTTTGTCACCAAAAACTTGCACTTCAATATGACGAGGATTGACAACATAACGTTCAATTAGAACGTCATCATTGCCAAAGCTTGATTTCGCTTCACTTTTGCATGAGTTGAGTGCAGGAAGAAAATCTTCAGCACGCTCAACTAAGCGCATGCCTTTACCACCACCACCTGCACTGGCTTTAATCAGTACAGGATAGCCAATCTGATCAGCTTGTTGTTTAAGAAAATCTGCATCTTGATTGCTGCCATGATACCCAGGTGTGAGTGGTACACCTGCTTTTTCCATCAATGCTTTAGACGTTGCCTTTAAACCCATGGCTAAGATGGCAGCCACTGGAGGCCCTATAAAAGTAATGTTGTTTTTTTCACAGGCTTCCGCAAATTGATCATTTTCAGATAGGAAACCATAACCTGGATGGATGGCTTCCGCTCCAGTTTTTAGTGCAGCTTGAATAATACGATCTGCTTGTAAATAACTTTGTGCAGCAGGGGATTCACCAATATAGATAGCTTCATCCGCTAATTTGACATGCTGCGCTTGGGTATCTGCATCTGAGTAAACTGCAACGGTTGCGATACCTAATTTTTGTGCACTACGAATCACACGACATGCAATTTCGCCACGGTTTGCAATGAGAATTTTTTTAAACATATTGAATTCCTTTTTATTGTTCTGCCGTTGCTTGAATCCATGCTGGGCTTTGTTTATTTAAAAAAGCAGTTAAGCCATTTTTGGCTTCATCACCTTGACGTACGTGCGCAATGTGTTGAGCGGTTTGAATCAGTAAATCTTCTGTGACTTCTTGATGATCAACTAAACGAATCAAAGACTTTGATGCAGCTTGAGCTTCAGGGCCACCAAGCAAAATTGCATCAATGATTTCCAATACGGTGGCATCCAACTGTTCTGGCTGACAAACTTCATGGACGAGACCAATATGCTTTGCTTGTTCTGCAGAAATACGTTCAGCAGTGAGAAAATATCGAGATGCTTGACGAGCACCGATGGCACGGATCACGTATGGACTAATCGTTGAAGGTGCTAAACCTAATCTCACTTCTGAAGTGGCAAACTTAGCATCAGTGGAAGCCACACAAATATCGCATGCTGAAGCAAGCCCCATGCCGCCGCCAAATGCAATACCATGGACACGTGCAATAGTCGGTTGTTTCAGCGTGGCTAAACTTTGTAACATTTTGGCAAGTTTCAAAGCATCCTCTTCATTTTCCACTTTTGATGCTTGACCTGCTTGCTTCATCCAATTAAGGTCCGCACCTGCTGAAAAGCTTTTACCACGACCTGCCAAAACGACAACACGAACGTCATCATCAGCATTTAATGTTGTGAAACAGTGATTCAGCTCTTCAATCACTTGTGTATTGAATGCATTGTGTAATTCAGCACGATTAATCCAAACGGTCGTAACTTGGCGTTCAGTTTCAAGCTGTAAAAATTCATAACTCATGTCATTTTCTCCTTACATGCGGAACACGCCGAACTGAGTTGGTTCAATGGGTGCATTCAATGCAGCAGCCAAACTCAGACCTAAGACATGACGTGATTCTGCTGGATCAATCACGCCGTCATCCCATAAACGTGCAGATGCATAATAAGGATGTCCTTGCTTTTCAAATTGATCACGATAAGGTTGTTTGAATTGATCTTCTTCTTCAGCTGACCAAGTTTCACCACGTTGCTCAATTTGATCACGCTTAATCGTGGAGAGAACACTAGCAGCTTGTTCACCGCCCATCACGGAAATACGTGAATTCGGCCAAGTCCATAAGAAGCGAGGAGAATATGCTCGACCGCACATTCCATAGTTGCCTGCACCAAAAGAACCACCAACCACCAAGGTGATTTTAGGAACATTTGCGGTCGCTACTGCCATGACCAATTTGGCTCCATTTTTGGCAATACCTTCATTTTCATATTGGCGACCGACCATGAAGCCTGTGATGTTTTGGATAAAGAGCAGTGGAATATTGCGTTGCGTACATAATTCGATGAAATGCGCGCCTTTCTGTGCAGACTCTGAAAATAAAATTCCGTTATTGGCAATGATTCCGACCTTCATGCCGTAGATTGATGCAAAACCTGTAATTAAGGTTGTACCAAAACGAGCTTTAAACTCATCAAGTCTTGAACCATCCACGATACGTGCAATCACTTCACGGATGTCAAAGGGCTTGCGTGAGTCACTCGGAATGACACCATAGAGTTCCTCAGCACTATAAAGTGGTTCTTCAATTTCTGTCTTAAATGCTTTCGGTTCGATATTTAGGTTTTGAACAATATTGCGTGCAATTTGAATCGCATGTTCATCACTTTCTGCAAGATGATCTGCGACACCAGATAAACGGGTATGAACATCGCCACCACCAAGGTCTTCAGCAGTCACCACTTCACCTGTTGCAGCTTTTACCAAAGGTGGACCACCGAGGAAAATCGTACCTTGATTGCGGACAATAATTGTTTCATCGGACATGGCAGGGACATATGCGCCACCCGCAGTACAACTCCCCATAACCACGGCTATTTGTGCAATACCTTTACTCGACATGCGTGCTTGGTTGTAAAAAATTCGTCCAAAATGATCGCGATCAGGGAATACTTCATCCTGCATTGGCAGAAATGCACCGCCTGAGTCGACCATATAAATACAAGGAAGATGATTTTGTTCAGCAATTTCTTGCGCACGTAAATGTTTTTTTACAGTTAAAGGATAATATGTACCTCCTTTAACTGTTGCATCATTGGCAACGATCATGCATGTCACACCATGCACTTGACCAATACCTGCAACCACACCTGCGGCTGGTACATCGTCAGCATAAACTTGATAAGCAGCGAGTTGACCAATTTCAAGAAAGGCAGTTCCTGCATCAATGAGTTGATCAATGCGCTCACGCGGTAATAGTTTTCCACGTGCTAAATGCTTCTGACGTGCTTTTTCTCCACCACCTAAGGCAATGGTTTGAGCTTGTTTTTTTAAGTCTGCGACCAATTCAAGCATTGCAGCTTGATTGATTTTAAACTCTTCACTACGTGGATTGATTTTACTTTTAATTTCGTTCATCAATGACTTCCTTGTATTAACTTGAATTATTTGGTTTCGTTGAATAACTCACGACCAATTAACATGCGTCGAATTTCAGAAGTTCCTGCACCGATTTCATAGAGTTTGGCATCACGCCACAATCGACCTGTACTGTAATCATTGATATAACCATTGCCCCCAAGGGTTTGAATAGCTTCACCAGCCATCCAGGTTGCTTTTTCAGCTGAGTAGAGAATGGCACTTGCTGCATCTTTACGTAAACCACGATCATGATCAGCTTTATCACATGCTGCACCCACGGCATAAACCAAAGCCTTGCTTGCCAACCATGTAGAATACATATCCGCAATTTTGCCTTGCATGAGTTGGAATTCACCTAAACATTGACCGAATTGCTTACGTTCATGAATGTATGGGATGACCACATCTAAACATGCATCCATAATGCCTAGTGGTCCACCACTGAGAACTGCACGTTCGTAATCCAATCCACTCATGAGCACTTTTGTACCGTTACCCACACCACCCATGACGTTTTCTTTAGGCACTTTGACATTGTCAAAGAACAGGGGATAAGTATTTGAACCACGCATTCCGAGTTTGTCTAAGTGACTCCCATGACTAAAGCCTTCCATGCCTTTTTCAATAATGAAAGCAGTCATGCCTTTGGCACCAGTATTGATGTCAGTTTTGGCGTAAACCACCAGCACGTCAGCATCTCCACCATTGGTAATCCACATTTTTGAGCCATTAAGTACAAAGTGATCACCATGCTCTTCAGCACGTAATTTCATACTAACGACATCTGAACCCGCATTTGGTTCAGACATTGCCAAAGCACCGACATATTCGCCAGAAATTAATTTAGGAAGATATTTTTGTTTTTGTTCTTCGCTACCATTACGGTTAATTTGATTCACACAAAGATTTGAATGTGCCCCGTATGAAAGTCCAATGGAAGCAGATGCTCGTGAAATTTCCTGCATGACAATGATATGAGCCAAATAACCCAGATTGACACCACCGTATTCTTCACTCACGGTAAGTCCAAGTAACCCCATATCACCAAATTTTTTCCATAAGTGAGCTGGAAATAAGTTGTCTTGATCAACTTGTTGAGCAATAGGTGCGATTTCCTTTGCACAGAATGCAGCTACAGAATCACGTAAAGCGATTAGTGTTTCGTCTAGTCCAAAGTCGATACTCTGTAAATTCATTTTCATTCATCCTAAAATTTAATTTTTATTTCCAGTGAAGCATTTTGTCCTTGCTTGAGAAATACAATACAGTTATTTTTTTAAAAAGTGAATATAGATTCAGAAAATGATTTATAATTCATTTTAGTTGATTGGGTGAACAATTATGAGTTATAAAAGATCCACTTTGATGCAAGAGCGTATGGAGCAAAATCGTCAATCGATACTGCAATCCGCGCGCGAACTTATTGCGGGTGGTGGTTTTAAAGATGCACAAGTGCAAGCGATTGCAGATAAATCTGGTGTCTCGAGTGGTTTGGTCTATCGCTATTTTGAGAACAAAAATCAGATTTTGATTGAAGTGCTTTCACAGGCCATCAAAGGTGAGGTCGATATTCTGAATCAGATTGCAAAAACTGATTGGACTTCGACTGAAAAGTTGACAAAGGCCGTCACTGCTTTCGTAAAACGTGCACTGAATAGCCCTCAACTTGCATATTCACTCATGTTTGAGCCCGTAGACCCAACGATTGAGCATGAACGTTTTAGAAGTAAGCAACTGATAAAACAATCCATTAAGGAGATTCTTGCTGAAGGAAAGGTCAATGGTGAGTTCGAATTTGAAGATTTAAATACAGCTGCATTATGCGTGGTTGGTGCGATGACATTCGTTGTGATTGAACCTTTAAATCCATCGCGTAATGTGATGTTTGATGACAGTTATAAAGGTTATTTCGTTAAGCAAATTGCAGACTTTTGTGTCAATGCAGTTAAGGCAAAGGAGGAAAATTAATTTAATTCACACAAAAGGATGTCGTGTTTAAACGAGTAATCGCGTAATTAATAACGAAATATTGGATTGATATAAGAAAATAGAATCAAGGAGTATGATTCAATGACGCAATTACGACTCAGTTATGCCTATGGCACCAGTGAGCAACCCTTATTGGGTATGACCATAGGCCATAAATTTGATCAAGCATGCCTACAATATGCCGATCAGGATGCTGTGGTCAGTGTGCATCAAAATGTACGTTTGACCTATCAGCAGTTACAAGAGAAAGTAAATGCTTTTGCATGTAGTTTATTAAAAATCGGTTTAGAAAAGGGAGATCGTCTAGCGATTTGGTCCCCTAATTGTGTGGAATGGACGATCGCACAATTTGCAGCCTTCAAGGCTGGAATTATTTTGGTCAACTTAAATCCTGCGTATAAAAGCTACGAGCTAGAATACGTACTCAATCGAGTATCTTGCAAAGGATTGATCATTGCATCGACCTTTAAGACGACCAATTATCAAGAAATTTTGACGCAAATTGCACCAGAAATTTTGCATACGACCAATGGCGTTTTAAATGCTGAAAAATTGCCGCATTTAAAGTATTTGATCAAAATAGATGATCAACAACATACTGGGTTTTATCGCTTTAGTGATTTATTGGCTGAACCGACTTCAGAGCAGTTAGATCAACTTAATGAGATAGCATCTGGTCTTCAATTCGATGAAACCATCAATATCCAGTTTACCTCCGGAACGACAGGTAGCCCCAAAGGGACCATGCTGACACACAATAATATTCTGAATAACGGGTATTTTGTGGGAGAGGCAATCAAACTGACTTCTCAAGATCGAGTTTGTATTTCTGTACCGTTATTTCATTGCTTTGGTATGGTGATGGGTAATCTCGCTTGTATTACACATGGATCAACCATGATCTATCCATCAGCTGTATTTAATCCTCTTGATAGTCTTAAAGCGATTGAACAAGAGAAATGTACTGCGGCATATGGTGTGCCTACTATGTTTATTGCCATGCTTGATCATGAGCAATTTGACGAATTTGATTTGACCACATTACGTACAGGCATCATGGCTGGCAGTCCATGTCCAAAAGAAATCATGAAGCGCGTCATTGAGCGTATGCATATGCGAGATATCACGATTTGTTATGGCATGACTGAAACAGCGCCAGTAAGCGCACAAAGTTCGATCACAGATTCGCTAGAACAACGAGTGAGCACTGTTGGTCGAGTTCATCCACATATCGAAATTAAAATAGTCGATGAACACGGTAAAGTAGTGCCTCGTGGCAAACTCGGAGAGTTGTGTGTACGAGGATACTCAGTCATGCTGGGCTATTGGGATGAAGAAGAAAAAACACGAGAAGTCGTAGATGTCGCAAAATGGATGCATACCGGTGATATCGCTGAAATGGATGATGAAGGTTTTATCAAAATCAAAGGTCGCATTAAAGATGTTGTGATTCGTGGGGGGGAGAATTTATTCCCTAAAGAGATTGAAGACTTCTTATATAAACATCCTGCTGTTAGCGATGTCCAAGTGATTGGACTTCCTGACCCGAAATATGGCGAAGAGTTATGTGCTTGTATTATTTTGCATGAAGGACATGAATGTTCTGAACAAGTGATCAAAGATTACTGCAAAGCCAATATCTCACATAATAAAGTGCCACGATATGTACATTTTCTTAAAGAGTTCCCAATGACTGCTTCTGGTAAGGCTCAGAAGTTTAAACTCCAAGAATATATGCGTGAGCAACTCAATATTTTTGATGAGAGTGCTTAATCGTCATTGAGTAATATTTTTAACTTCAAGCTAGAAAAACAACAAAGCCGAACTTAGTTCACTAAGTTCGGCTTAATTTTAAAAAATAGTAGAAGAGCGATATGGCAAAGAATTTTGATCACCCAAAAATCGTAGAAAACTATGATGAACATATCAGGCAGCTCATACCAGGATATGAACTGATGCATCTACATATACTGGCGTTGCTTGAAACTCATCTCAAAGAAGAGGCTAAAATTGCCATTGTCGGGTGCGGAACTGGATTTGAACTGAATTATTTATTAGATCATTTTCCAAAGGCGGAGTTTGTTGTGTTTGATCCATCGGCAGCGATGCTTGAAAAAACAAATCAGATCGTTCAGTTTAAGCAGCAAATGCACCGAGTCACAATTCTGCAAGGTGACACGACTGTGCTACAGAAATATCCTGAAAATTTTGATGCAGTATTGAGTATTTTGGTTTTTCATTTTGTTTCACATGCATGCAAAAAGAGTTTTTTAGGTGATATTTACCATGCTTTGAAACACGAGGGCATGGTTATGAGTTTCGATCTGATGCAATTTGAAGAACCAAATGATCAGTTAGTATTAAAAAATTTGGTGACAAAAATAGGATTAAGTGAAAAACAAAGTCAGGTCATGTTGGAAAGAATACATGATGACTTTAATTTAATGACGGTGAAGGAGATGAAGAATCTATACCTTCAGGCTGGTTATCAAAATTTAAGAACTTTTTGTCAAATGTCTAATTTTTATGGATTAAAAGCAGTAAAGTGATAATTTCATATTTAGAATAACTTATTCATTTTATCTTATATGAAAATCGTACAAATGGTTATATATCTAAAATGAAAAAGGATTATGATAAAAGTATTGTTTTATGAATATAAGGATTGTTCATGACCACAGAGACTCAATTTCCACAAACTTCTAATCGTGGAATCGCGGTATACAGTAATAACGCTGAAGCGATTGGTAATACACCGCTTATTCGCATTAATCGTGTAATACAGGGTGGGGCTACAGTTCTTGCTAAAGTGGAAGCACGTAACCCAGCATTTTCAGTAAAATGCCGTGTTGGTGCAGCTTTGATTGCGGATGCAGAACAACGTGGTGTGCTTAAAGCAGGAATGCATATTGTTGAACCTACGAGTGGTAATACTGGAATTGCGCTAGCTTTTGTTGCTGCTGCTAAAGGTTATGACATCACACTGACTATGCCTGCAAGTATGAGTATCGAGCGCCGTAAAGTACTCAAAGCATTGGGTGCTCATTTAGTATTAACCGATCCAGCTAAAGGGATGAATGGTGCTGTTCAAGAAGCAGAACGTTTAGTTGCTGAGAACCCAGAGCTTTATTATTTACCTCAGCAATTTGAAAACCCAGCAAATCCTGCCATTCATGAAACTACAACTGGACCTGAAATTTTTGAAGCAACGGGTGGTAAGGTTGATATTTTAGTGGCTGGTGTAGGTACGGGAGGTACGATCTCTGGTATTTCGCGTTATTTTGAGAAAGTTAAAAATCAAGCCCTTTACTCAGTTGCAGTTGAACCAGCAGACTCACCAATTATTGGACAAGCGAAGCGTGGCGAAACACTCACTCCGGGACCACATAAAATCCAAGGCATTGGTGCAAACTTTATTCCTAAAAACCTAGATTTAGATTTGGTGGATGAAGTTATCGCGGTTGAAAATCAAACAGCAATTGATTTTGCTCGTCAATCTGCGATCAAAGAAGGGATTTTTGTGGGTATTTCAAGTGGTGCAGCATTAGCGGCCGCTCATGAACTTGCTCAACGTCCTGAAAATGCAGGTAAAACCATAGTGGTGATTTTACCTGATGCTGGAGAGCGCTATTTATCTTCAGTTTTATTCGAAGATATATCAGCAGATTAATGAGAAAGTCAAAGCATTCTAAAAAAACGGTCTTCATGGCCGTTTTTTTGTGATTTATTCGATTCAAACAATTTTAAACTCTTCTTAAGTTACCAATCATTTTAAATTTATTACATCACACGACTATATTCACAGTTTTGAACGCGATATCTTTAAGCGAATTTTTTCTAATAAAAAAATGAATGAACGACTTTAATCATCCTATTTATATTATCGGCGCTGGTGTTGCAGGATTAAGTTGTGCTCAGCATTTAAAATCAGCAGGATTTAATGTTGTTGTTTTAGAAGCACGTGATCGTATAGGTGGGAGAATACATACACAAAACATTGATGGTCATTGTTTTGACCTTGGTGCATCATGGATACATGGTATTGATAATAATCCGATATGGAAAATTGCAGAGTCCAATCGGATAAGTACTCAAGTTTTCAATTATGATCAAGTGGATTATTTTCATGCCAATGGTCAGCCATTTACCGAACAAGAGAGCTTAGAATTTGAAAAATGCCTTCGTGATGTTCAGAAGGTTTTTCAAAATAAATCAAAAGAGCAGGATATCTCCGCTTTTGAGCAACTTGAGAATGTTTTAGGAAAGATACGTTTTCAACTTCATTATTTTGATCGAGACGTCATCACACAAAAAATTAAGCAGTATTACTCAAGGCTTGCCAATGATCCTTTTGCGACTGATTTAGAGCAATTAGCCCATAATTTTATGGATTTTGAAGGCTACTTCTCAGGCGATGAAGTGATATTTCCAAAAGGTTATGAACAGATTGTTAAAGTTCTGGCTACTGATTTAGAGATTCATACGAATGCAGATATTGTTGAAATCGATCATGACTCTCATCAAGTGCAGATAAAAACAGCATGTGGACAGCTTTACATATGTTCTCAAGTTGTGGTGACAGTTCCACTCGGTATTTTAAAGCAAGATAAAATTAAGTTTGAGCCGCCTTTGCCTAGTGGATTAGTCCGATCGATTCAAAAGCTGGGTTTTGGATCTTTCAATAAAATATTTATACAATTTTCAAAAGCTCTAGAATTTAATGGGAATGCACTTAAACACAATACGGCATTTTTTTGGGATGAGCGTGAGCTGTATAGTATTTTAGATTTTAGTCGTTTATATAATAAACCGACTTATCTACTTCTCGTTGGAGGTACAAAGTCAGAATGGGTTGATCAAGCAACGGATCAACAGGTGCATGAATATATCAAGAAAATATTGAAGATTTGCATGCACTCCAATGAAATTCAGAACATCATAATTACCCGCTGGGGAAGTGATCCGTTTAGTTTAGGTTCATTTAGTTTTCCAAAAGTTGAACATACTAAAGATGATGTAGAGATCTTTAAAAAAGAGCATCCAGCGCAAGTATATTTTGCAGGTGAACATTGTCATACCGATTATGCAGGCACTGTGCATGGTGCATATCTGTCAGGTCGTGATACTGCTAATTTAATTATTCGTAGTGGCTTAAATATAAAGCTGTAACTGATTTACAGTTACAGCTTTATTTAGTTAGTATGAGTGAGTTGAGAAATTAACCTGAACTCACATTAATACATGTCCATATTCTTCGCGAAGTTTTCTTTTTAGCATTTTTCCAGTGCCGCTAAGCGGTATGGCATCGACAAAAATCACTTTATCTGGAGTTTGCCATTTAGCAATTTTATCAGCATAGTAATCAATGAGTTGTTGTTCAGTGATTTGGCTATTAGGATGTTTAACGGCGATTAAGACAGGTCTTTCATCCCACTTTGGATGTTGTGCTGCGATGACCGCAGCCATCGCAATTTCTGGGTGACCCATTGCGATATTTTCAAGCTCTACAGAAGAGATCCATTCTCCACCAGATTTAATCAAGTCTTTGGCACGATCACTAATATGCAGATAGCCATCAGCATCTATAGACGCAATATCTCCAGTATCAAACCATCCATCACTGGTCAATGGTGAGTCGGACTGACCAAAGTATTTGTCAACAATCCAATGTCCTTTGATTTGTAAATTACCAATAGTCTCACCATCATGTGGAACAAGATCGGTTCCTCTTTCTTCAGACACTAAACGAATCCTGACTCCAAACGGCGGGCGACCTTGGGAAAGACGTAGTTTTGCTTGTTGATCCTGAGAAAGTTGTTTATGTTTAGCTTTGAATTGATTGGCAGTGCCAAGTGGACTAGCTTCAGTCATCCCCCATGCATGAATGGTTTCACAATCATATACATCACGGAATGTGGCTAACATGCTAGGTGGGCAAGCCGAGCCACCAATCACATTACGTTTTAAAGAGGTCAGTGAACTGTTCATTGCTTTTGCAGCGACCAACAAGCTTTGCCAAATGGTAGGAACACCAAGTGCAACAGTCACTTCATATTGATCAATGAGTTTAACTAGACTCTCACCATCAAGACCCGGCCCTGGTAATATAATTGAAGCACCTACCATCGCTGCGGCATAAGGTGTTCCCCATGCATGAACGTGAAACATCGGAACTACAGGTAAAATAATGTCTTTGGCTGACAGATTGAGTGAGTCAGGTAAGCTGGCCGCTAAACTGTGAAGAACAGTTGAGCGATGAGAATAGAGAGCACCTTTAGGATTGCCTGTTGTTCCAGAGGTATAACATAGTGAACTAGCAGTGGTTTCATCAAATTCAGGCCATGTATATTCTGCAGTTTGACCCGCAATTAAATCATCGTAGAACAAGACTTCGGGTAAGGCTTGACGAATCTTTTCATCAGGTGCATCTAAGCAGATGAAATGTTGCACCAGTGGAATATGTGCTTTTATTCCTGTAATCAAAGGTAGGAATGTTTTATCAAAAATAATCGCTTTATCTTGTGCATCATTAATAATGAAAATCAGTTGTTCTGGAAATAATCTTGGGTTAATGGTGTGACAGATTAAGCCACTACCAGAAATAGCATACCAAGCCTCTAAATGACGATGATTGTTCCAAGCTAATGTTGCAATACAATCGCCGTGAATGAGTTTAAGTTCATTTAATGCCTTTGCACCACGTTTAGCATTATCCGATACATCGCCCCAATTGGTTTCGTAAAGTGAGCCATCGGTGTTTTTTGAAACGATCAGGGTGTCTTTATGAAATTCAGCAGCATGTTCTAGTAAACTGCTGATTAATAAAGGTTGAAACATCATACGTCCGTGCATGCAAAGCTCCTGCTATTGATCATTTAAGTTTTTATTTTGAGTTGATTATATTTATGTAAGGTGAGTGCTCACGATTAACGTAACACTCACTGATGACCTAGAAATACACTAAATTATGCAGTCAGTAAAGAACCAACTAATTTACGGATTGAAACCAAAGGTTTACGCTCTGGAATGATGACACCAGCAGTTTTAAGGTCTGACACGAGTTCAGCGCGGAAGTCATTATAGTCAACCTCTGCTGCATGTCGTTGACCGCCTTCAAAGTTGTAATGTGGATGATCTAACTCATGCTGGATCGCTTTTTTCATATCAGCAGGACGTTTATATTTTCCTAAAATTTCCTGACATGCCAAATTGGCTTGATGATCTGAAATTGGCCAAATACAACCTAGTGGCTGGAATAAACCAATGAAATAAAGATTGTCATGTTCTGCATGCATCATTTTACGGTAAAGCGGTAATTTTTCAGCATGTTGGAAATCTATAAAATCTTTATCGAAGAAAGGGAAGACGGTCCAGAAACCAGTACAACAACAAATAATATCAAACTCTTGTTGAGTACCATCGACGAATTCTACAATTTTACCATTGAGACGCTTGATCGCTGGTTTTGGTTTGATTTTACCGTGACGCACATAGTCAATGAAGTCAGAGTTCGCCGTTGGATGTTGTGTCAGCATCGGTTTGTCATTTACAGGCAAGCCAAAATCTGCGTAATTTCCACTGAATGCTTTTACCAATTTGGTCAGAATTTTTTGGCGCATTTTGGGCGGAAGTTTTTCCATTGACTTGACGAGTATGTCTGCGGGATGTCCAAACATAAATTTTGGAACAAACCATTGTGGACTGCGCATCGATATATACACATCTTTTGAGACACGTGCTGATTCTACGGCAACATCACAGCCTGAATTACCTGCACCAATGACTAAAATTTTCTTTCCACGCCAGTCGTCATTTACACCTTTAAAATCATGTGAATGCATCCACTTGCCAGTAAATTCACCTTCATACTCAGGGTATTTCGGTTTCCAGTGATGACCATTGGCAACCATTAAATAGTCATATATTTTCTGTTGTTCTTTACCTTGATCATCGGTGTAATCCACCACCCATTTTTTATTTTCATTTTTATGAATATGGTTAATAGTGTGATGAAATTTAATTTTGTCATATACACCAAAATGTTTGGCATAATTTTCAAAATACTGCTGCAAATGATCATGTCGTGGATAATCAGGGTAACTGTCTGGCATTGGATAATCTTCATATTCAGACATTGTACGCGAGCTAATAATGTGTGTATTCTCATAGACTGAAGAATGACCAGTTTTAGAATTAAACACCCAATTCCCACCGACTTTGTCATTCTTCTCGAAGATATCGTATGCAATACCATTTTGTTGACAATTTTTAGCAGCCGTAATTCCTGACGGACCTGCACCAATGATACAGACTGTGTTCATATTCATATCCTTGAATGATGTTCTTTTTATTCATAACCAACTATAGTTGGTTTTATGACTATAATCGATTTATTTTTAAACAGCAAGACAGGGGATTTGTTTAAATGCTTTTTGATGAAATTAAGCTTCCTGTACAAAAAAGAAGTAAAGCAAGGTTAGAACTTGTACTAGAAACAACAAAGAAAATATTAGAAGAACAAGGCATCAATCACTGTACTATTCCCGAAATTGCAGCACAGTCCGATCTTCCTAAGATTACGATTTATCAATACTTTCCAACAGTTAATCATTTGTTCAGCATATTGGTGAAACGTTATTTAGATGAACTGCAGGCCTATGTTTTGTTTAAAAATGAGTGCTATCAAACTTGGTCAACACGTGATATTTGTTTTGATCTAATTTCTAAGGTGGCTGAGTTCTACAATTCAAATCCTGCTGCAAGTATTTTGATTTTGGGTGGGCCAGTACATGTTGATGGTTTTAATTTACAGGAAATCGTCATTGAGAAGATTGCTCATGATTTACAAGCGGTATTTGAGCAGAAAGTACATCCGCTGAAATTGAATAGAAAAGAGGAAGCGGTGTATTTGGTTGAAATGGTTTTTGCATTAATGAAACACAGCTACTATCAGCATCAACAAGTCACTGATGACATTCTAAAAGAATGCCATTTCATCAGTGAATTTTACTTAAGCAGTAAGGGATATAACTACCAACTTTAAAAGTTTATTTTAGTTTTTCCAAAAAATGTTGATGCGCTGCGATGAGTTGATCAAAAACGGGCGAATGGAATAGATCGAAGTGACCGCAGACGAACTCACGATATTCACCTTGTTTTAGTTTTTGTGTGAGTTTACGTGTTGCTTTGATAGGAATAAGTGAATCTAGTTCCGCACCTGACACAAAAACAGGGCATTGAATTTTATGAACGATCATTGTTGGTCGGTATAAACCAATAGTTGCAACGATTCGAGCTGGTACAGCATTTTTCCAATGTATCCCGTCTGGGATCAGTCGATAATAGGCATCATAGCAATCTTCACCCGCCAAAATAGCAAACCGATCTTTTGCAACTACAGGCATGGTTTTTACTCTACCTATTTTTGCTAGGGCTAAATCTTGTAATGCAATCATGGTTGCAGGCAATAAATATTTTTTAGGATACAGCGTCAAGCTCGCTAAACCATCAACGTGTGGAAAATTAGAGATCACTGCTTTAAAGGTGTGTTCACTTGCTAATGTTAGAACATGCGCACCACTGAACGAATACCCCCATAAAATGATATTTTTTTTCGGGATGTAGAATCGGGTTTGAATATAGTCGATAACGACGTTCCAATCCTGAAGTTGACTATTTTTATCGACAAGATGCTGAACAGGACCACTGCTTAATCCAAAACCAGAATGATCAAATACGCATACGTTATATCCCAATTCTGCATAAGCTTCAGCGAAAGAGTTTAAGCCACAGCTTTTTTCTCCACCTAAGCCATGAGCCATAATGATGATACTAGAATCTTTTGTGATCGGCTCTGGCATATAAAAATCAGCTTGGATTTGATAGTTGCCATTCGGAATAAGTAATTCTTGAGTTTGCATCGTGGTTATCCTTAACACTTTTTTATTTTTAAAACCCAACTCAGGTTGGTTTAAGCATATCGTTATGCAGTATAAAAGTCTATTTGATGTCAAATCGTTCAGAAAATTTTAAGCCTGATTGATTTAAATACATTTTTATTCGATGAATTCGTATGAGTTTTTTCTATCGCAAACAATGTATCGCCTTAATCTTGAGCTATTTCATTTTGGTCAATCTATTTCCAGTACATGGTGCTGTCGACATGAAATTGATTCAATTAGGCTTAAATTCAAAAGGAGTGTTCTATTTAAAAGATGCATTTTGGTCAAGTGTAGTTGGGCATCAATGGGTTAAATATGTGCTAATCGCGATGTACTGCAGTATGCTGATATATGCAGTCATGGTCGCTTATCCCAAATCGAGAAATCAACGTTTGGAAACCTCTAAAAATTACATCACAATTTTTGCAGTTGCTTTAATTTCAATTATTTTAATAGTGTTGTTCAAATCACAGTCGAACTTGATGTGTCCATGGGATGCAGCTCAACCTCAGGGAATGACAATTGTCTGGAGTCTCAGTAGTAAAGTTGGGCATTGTTTTCCTGGAGGTCATGCTTCTGCAGGTTTTGCATTATTGAGTGGGTATTTTGTGTTCAGGAACAAAAAAACACAATTAGCTCAATTTTACTTATTGAGTGCAATTCTCTTGGGAATGTTTATGGGATGGACGCAAATGCTTAGAGGTGCACATTTTTTTAGTCATAATCTTTGGACAGGTTGGTTGATTTGGATATTCAATGTCGTAATATTTAGTCTAAAAGATAAGGCTAAATTAGCCTAAGCAATTAATGTAGTTTAATTTCCACTCTCACCAATAAACCACCTAATTGAGGGCTGCGATCAAAGATAAGATTGCCCCCCATACGTTCTACAGCTTTTTCAACAATTGATAAACCTAAGCCACTACCAATTTCTTGATGTTGCTCAACTCGATAAAATCTTTTTTTAATACGTTCATAGAGATCTGCTGAAATTCCTGGGCCACTATCTTCCACTTGAATGATCGCTATATCATTCTCTTGAAATGTCGAAACATTAATGATGCCATTGGGAGGCGTGTATTTAATCGCATTCTCTATTAAGTTGGTTAATATTGAATCTATAGCAGATGAATAATTTATAATTTGAACGTGTTCATAACGTTCCATACCTAAATCGATTTCTTTGGCTAAAGCTAAATGAATCAATTGTTCAATAGATTGATAAGCACGTTCATCTAACCGAATACTCATTTTTTTCTCGTTACTGGCATTCAATGAATCTTGTTGAGCGAGATTTAAAAGCTGTCCGACCAAATGCTGAGTTCGGTGTAAACCATTATTCATTTTGATTAACGATTCGTGATGGGGGAGCTCTTTGAGTAAAATTTTAGTTTGAAGATTTAATGCTGTAATTGGTGTTCTTAATTCGTGAGCGGCGTCTGCAATAAATTGTTTTTGTTCTTGTTGGGCATCAGAGATCCTTTGAAATAATTGATTGATCGCTTGAATGCTGGGTACTAGCTCAATAGGGTACTGTTGAGGGTCGATTACGGTCAGCTCATTTGGTTTACGTGTACTTAATTCGGATTTAAATTGCTCAAATGGAGCAAAATTTCTTCTAATCATAAAACCTAAGCCATAAATCGCGAAGGGCATAATGATTAAATAAGGTAAAAACATGTTGATTGCGAGCTCTATGGCTAAAGCTTGTCGAACAGAGTCTTGTTGGCTCACTTGAACTTGAACAGTTTTCAATGGAATCACATAGGTATGCCATTTACCATAATGATTAGTGTGATGATAAAAACCTGACTTTGCGACTGGCTCAACCAACTGTTTAAACTTTTCATGTAAATGTGATTGTTGGTCATAGGCCCAAACATCTACAAATAAATCTTCTTCATGGTACTGTTTTAAATGTGAAAATTTACTCTTTACAGGATCTGGATTAAATTTTGCAACGCGCTCTGCCAGATTTTTCAGCTGAGCATCAAGTATTTCATTTGTTTCCTCTAAAGCTGTTCTATAGGCTGAAAAAACCAATATACATCCCATCACCACACTAAAAATTGAGGTAAATACAACAAGTTGCTTTTGTAAAGAGTAGGGTTGCGTCATGTATCAATTCTTGTTTTATGGTGTAGGCTGACCTAGCCGATAACCTAATCCTCGCACATTACGTATAAAATTTTTACCTAATTTTGAGCGTATGCGATGAATATAGACTTCAATGGTATTACTGCTGATTTCATTTTCAATATCATACAGTTTTTCTTCAAGATTAGACTTCGAAAAAATCTTATTTGGATAAGTTAAGAGTGGAATTAATAAAGCCCACTCACGGTTTGAAAATTCAACCGTCTGATTTTCAAAACTCGCGATATGTTGTTCAAGATCTAACCTGAGTCCGCCAAATTCTAAAATTTGTTTTATCTGAGATGTATTTTGTTGAGATGTACGTCTGAGTATGGCGTGAATACGCGCTAATAACTCCTCAAACTCGTATGGTTTTACTAGATAATCATCAGCGCCTTGATTTAATCCATCGATACGGTGCTGAAGTTGATCTCTTGCTGAAATAATGAGTACAGGAATTGAAGGAAATAGTGAGCGAAGATGTTTGAGTACTTGCATGCCATCCATCATAGGTAATCCAAGATCGAGCAGCACTAAATCAAATGCTTGTTGATTTAATTGTTTTAAGCCATCGATGCCATTATTGACCCAGACTACTTCAAATGATTGATATTGGAGCAACTTTTGAGATGACTCTGCAATCATAAAGTCATCTTCAATCATCAGGATTTTATTCATATTAGGCTCTGTTCTATAATTGAGGTTTGCATTGTTGGCTGAGGTCTAATGCGGGTTGTAATGTTGTAGTATGAATATTCAATAAACTTAGCATGGTGTGAAAGACATTGTCTTGGCTAAGTGCATCATTCTTCTGAGATTTAATGCATCGTACAGTTGACGCTTCATGTTTTCGCCATGCTGTTGAAAACCACATGATCATCGGCACATGAGTTTGTTGTGATGGTGCAATTTGATAAGGCGCGCCGTGTAAATACATTCCATGTTCACCCGTGGATTCACCATGATCTGATAAATACCATAAAGCGGATTGAAATTGAGTTGGTTTGTTTAATAAATTGATTGTCGAAGCGAGAATATGGTCTGTATATACAATTGAATTATCATAAGTATTGATCAGAGCTTGTTGACTACATCCCTGAATTGCGCTGGTGTTACAAGTCGGCTGAAAGGGTGTGTATTGATGAGTGGACCGTTTATAGTAAGCTGGGCCGTGACTTCCCATTTGATGGAGTACGATAAGTCTTGGCGTTTTATCATTTTTGGGAATGGCTTGAATATAGGCATTAAGGCTATCAATCAATATTTCATCTTTACATTCACCCTTAGAATCGCACCATTGCTTATGAATAGATTCGGGAATTTCATAACGCTCAACCCGATTACAAACCTCTTTGCATCCTGAATTGTTATTGATCCACGTTACTTTGTAGCCCGCACGTTGAATAATATCGAGTAAGTTCTCCCGTTGTCTTGCGACTTTTTCTGTATATGCTTGTCGAGTCATACCAGAAAATAAACAAGGTACGGATACCGCCGTTGCAGTACCACAGGAACTGACGTTACGAAAATTGATTATATTTAATTTGCTTAATTCTGGATTTGTAGCTCGATCATATCCATTCAACTGAAAACTTTCTGCACGTGCTGTTTCTCCTATCACTAAAACCATCAGTTTTGGAGTTTGATGGGTCGCCGTTTGAATAAATTGGTGTGCATCACGTCCGTAGGGTTGAATTATAGTATTTTTGGGAGGTTTAAGATGTTTATAATAACTGAAGGACGCTGCAACGACATTTTGAGGGCTGATCATTCCTTTCAACTCTCTGTTTTCTCTAAAAATAGCTGCATAGTCAACATAATATAAATAAGCGCAACCTAACACTAAAATTAAACTGATTGCACTGTGTAACATTTTCCTGCAAAGGGTATGAAATAACGTTGATTTTTTGATATTCACCCAATAAATAAAAAAAAGAGGCGCTAAAATAAAAAATACAACCCAAATAAATAATCTTATATTTATCAGATCAAATGCTTCCATCGTATTGGTTTGCATCATATTTTGAATCTGATCAGCATTAATAATAATGCCTAAACTACTTACAAAATATGCAGAAATACCGCCTAATACAATCCAGATACTTGCAAATATCTTTACGTTCAATCTCCAATGAATAAGATTGAAAATAAAAAAATAAGCAGCTGTGATTAAGACAGATGAACCTATTAAAAAAAGAATTGCTGGGTAACCTTGATAAGGTGTGAGTGAAGTAAGATGTTTGTAGAACGCAATATTTAAACCCATGCCAACCCATACTGAGAGTACTAAATTGAATAGTGCTAGGCTTATCGTTGGTTTTTTCCATTGCTGAATGATAGATGTGTAGCGCATACGATGAGTTCTAATATTTAACTACGCTGAGATTAGGTTTTATTTCTTAAAATTTACTGAATAAATGATTTAAGTCTAGGGCATAAAAAAAGCCAGACTGGTGGAGCAATCTGGCAAAGCGTCAAGATGAGTCACCCGTGACAGGTGATGTTTCCTGAGTTCAGGTTTGAGTTGTTCTAAACTTAAGCCTGAATAAATTCAGCCACAGCTTGGTTAAACGCCTGTGGTTGTTCAACATTCGAAATGTGCGAAGCATTAATCTCAACAAGTTGACTACCCGCAATCGCGCCTTGCATAAACTGACCATCTGCCACAGTGGTCACAGGGTCTTGTTGACCTGCAATAATCAATACTGGAATCGAAATCTGTTTGAGTTGTTCACGCACATCCACCTTAGCCAAAGCTTCACAGCAGCTTGCATAACCTTCAGGGCTGCCAGCTCCTAAGTCGTTTGAAAGTTTTTCAATCACTGCTGGGTTGCTTTGGATAAAGGGATCTGTAAACCAACGACCTGCAGCCGTTGATGCAATCGGTGCTAAACCTTGTTCACGAACCAATACGGCACGATCATTCCAAGCATTTTCATTGCCAATTTTAGCGGCGGTATTACACACAATCACATGACTAAAGCGTTGAGGATGATTGATCGCTAACCATTGGCCTGTCAAACCACCCATCGAAATACCACAGAATGCAGCTTTTTCAACATTTAAATGGTCGAGTAAATTCACCACATCTTGACCAAGTTGATCAATGGTATATGGACCTTGAGGCGCGTCCGATGCACCATGACCACGTGTGTCATAACAAATCACATAATGAGAAGCTTTAAAAAACTCAATTTGTGATTGCCACATGCTGAAATTTGTCCCTAAAGAGTTAGAGAAAACAAGAGCAGGCTTGCTTGAATCACCAAAAGTTTGATAGTTGATTTGCGCATCATTTGAAGAAAAAGTAGGCATAGAATCCCTCCCGACCTCCCTTGAGAAAAGGGAGGGGGTTTTTAATAGTTAAACACGTTCAATAATTAAAGCGATGCCTTGACCCACACCGATACACATAGAGCACAATGCATATTTGCCACCAGTTGCCTCTAGTTGGTTGAGAGCAGTCGTCA
>NZ_JBWYJA010000015.1:0-56331 GCF_056780035.1 Acinetobacter sp. ANC_7503
AGAGTAAGTCATCGCCAGCTCATTATTCTAAACACCCCCTTCAATAGAAGGGGGTGTTTTTTTATATATAAAAATCGAATTTAAAATAATTAAACCCTTGTAACTGAATAAGAAGCTCCAATCAGTTAATTTATGCCAAAAGATTGATGATTCTTGCAATTAAAAAAACAACAATAAATGTCAGTATGCCTATGAGGATTTAAATAATTTCAGGGACATAGTTGATGCAATACAATCCGATCTATTACACAGATGAACACTTTGCATTTGCAGATGCAGTAAAAAAATTTGTAGAAAAAGAAATTATTCCCTATGTAAATGAGTGGGACGAAGCTGAAACTTTTCCACGAGAACTCTACAAAAAAGCTGCAGAAGTTGGATTGATGGCATCAGGTTTTGATGAAAAATACGGTGGTATCCCAGATACAGATGCATTCTATACTTTATTGGGATGTGTGGAGTTGGCAAAGGCGGCATCAGGTGGGTTAATCGCTTCATTACTTTCACATATGATCGGTGCGCCACCAATTAATAGCTTTGCAAGTGAAGAGGTGAAAGCAGAGGTTTTGCCACAAATCTTATCAGGTGAGAAGATTTCTGCTTTAGCAATTACAGAACCAGGCGGAGGTTCTGATGTTGCAGCACTTAAAACAAAAGCAGTAAAAGAAGGTGATTACTATATAGTCAGTGGTGAAAAAACATTTATTACTTCTGGTATTCGTGCTGATTACTATACTGTTGCCGTTCGAACTGATCCTGAAGGAAAGGGACCCAATGGTATCTCAATGCTACTGATTGATGCCCATACGCCAGGTATTACAAAAACGAAGTTAGATAAAATGGGATGGTGGGCGTCTGATACCGCTCATTTGCACTTCGATCAAGTTAAAGTGCCTGCAAAAAATTTGATTGGTCCTGAGAATATGGGCTTCTTTGTGATTATGAATAACTTCAATATGGAACGTTTTTTCTTGGCTGCGAGTAGTTATGGTTATGCAAAAGTTTGTTATGAAGAAGCTCTAGATTGGGCTCAACAGCGACGTACTTTTGGTAAACGCTTGGTAGATCATCAAGTTGTTCGTCATAAATTGGTAGATATGGCAACACGTTTACAAACGACTCGCGCTTTACTTGAAGATACGGCATATAAAATGGGTCGTCCTGAACTTCAAGGGAATGAAATGATTGCACAAATTTGTATGCTCAAAAACGTAGCAACGCAAACTATGCAATTCTGTGCTGATGCAGCCGTTCAAACACTAGGTGGCATGGGCTTTATGCGTGGCATGAAATCTGAACGTATATATCGCGAAGTTAAAGTGAATATGATAGGCGGTGGAGCTGAGGAAATTATGAAAGATTTGGCAAGCCGACAGCTGGGCTTCTAAAAGAAATAAAAAGGTGGATTAAGCCACCTTTTTTAATTGATCAGATATAAAGTTAAGCATTCATTGCCATATCCCAGACGATATTGGTTAACTCATCAAGTGACATTTTCCCTTCTGGATTGTACCAAGTTACGGTCCAAGCGATTGAACCACCAATCAGTCTTCGCCAGATAAAAGGATCGTGCTTAATTTTGCCTTTGTCATGTAATACCTTGATGACACTCAGCCATATCCCTTCATAATCATTTCTTAATTTTAATAGTTTCTTCTGATTTTCCTCAGAAAGTGAAAACCATTCATAGACCAATACAGCCATAGCGGAACCTGTATCCCCAGAGATCGCATCGAGTTCAGCTTTAATCAGAGCCTTGAGTTGTTGCTCTGGATGGTCTGAAGTGGATATGGCACTTTCAAGGCAAGCGTGATTGTAAATGATGGTTTGTTCCATCACATGCGCCAAAATATCGTCTTTGGTTTTGAAATGATGAAATAAACTTCCAGATTGGATACCAATAAACTGTGCGAGTTCACGAACAGTGGTTTTGGCATAACCTTGTTTATGGAATAAATAAGCTGCCCCCAAAAGTAAACGACCACGTGGTGTATCGTCAAAGCAGGCTATTGGTTGAATTTGGTCAATAGAGGTCGCGATCATCTTGTTATTTTATCCTATTTTGTTTTCTAAACGCGTTGCTTCCATGCAAATTTTAGCGCAATAAGCAGATTTGCAAATAATAATAACATTTTGCACTTTACAAACCAAGCGCTTGCTTGGTAAATTAAGCTCAAATTCTAAACAGAATAATGAGATGGTTATGACAAATATTCAGGACGAACAAAAAATTGTAAAAATTGGCTGTGCTTCAGGTTTCTGGGGAGATACCAACACAGCTGCATTTCAATTGGTACACATGTCGGATATTAACTATTTAGTATTTGATTATCTTTCAGAAATCACCATGTCTATCATGGCAAAGGCCAAAATGAAAGATCCTTCTCATGGATATGCATTGGACTTTGTTAGTCGTGTTATGACACCGCTCATCAACAAAATTGCGGACAAGAAAATCAAAGTTGTAAGTAATGCTGGCGGTGTAAATCCATTGGCATGCCGTGATGCACTTCAAGAAGTGATCAAAAATGCTGGTTTAGATTTGAAAGTTGCGGTGGTACTTGGTGATGATTTAATGGATCAGCACGTTGAACTTCAAAAACAAAATATAAAAGAAATGTTTAATGGTGAGGATCTTCCTCCACATGTCGCAAGTAGTAATGCTTATTTGGGTGCTGTAGGGATTCGAGACGCTCTGGATTTAGGTGCAGACATTGTGATCACAGGTCGTGTCGTGGATTCGGCTGTGGTGATTGGGCCTTTATTGCATGAATACAAATGGGATTTAGCGGATTACGATAAATTGGCACAGGCGGCACTTGCAGGTCATGTGATTGAGTGTGGTGCACAATGTACTGGCGGTAACTTCACAGATTGGCGTTTGGTTGAAGGCTTTGACAATATGGGCTTCCCAATTGTTGAAGTGAAAGCAGATTCATCATTTGTGGTGACTAAGCCAAATGGTACAGGTGGTTTAGTATCTCCGGGTACGGTAGGCGAACAAATTGTATATGAGATTGGTCATCCACAAGCTTATCTATTGCCTGATGTAACGGCTGATTTTAGCCAAGTCAAACTTGAGCAAGTGGGTGTGCATCGTGTACTTGTGACAGGTGCAAAAGGTACAGCGCCAACACAACACTACAAAGTAAGCACGACCTATCCTGATGGTAACCGTGTATTAGTCAGCTTCTTACTTGCAGGGCAGGATGCAGAAGAAAAAGCGTATGCAGTATCAAACGCAATTTTAAATAAAGTTGAGCGTGTAATGGCGCTTCGTTCGATTCCACCATTTACTGAAAAATCAATTGAGATTTTAGGTACAGAAACAACCTATGGTGCAAACCGCCGTGTAGAAAAACCACGTGAAGTTGTAGTGAAAATTGCCGTTAAACATATGTTTAAAGAAGCATGTATGTTCTTTGCTTCTGAGATTGCACAAGCTTCTACAGGTATGGCACCTGCATTAACAGGTATTGTCGGTGGTCGTCCAAAACCATCTCCAGTGATTAAATTATTCTCGTTCTTGGTAGAGAAATCTCAACTAAATGTTGAAGTGGATATCAATGGTGAGCGTCATAAAGTTTCTGTACCACATGGTGAGCCACTTGCTGAAATTCCAACCATCCCAGCAGGGGAAGTGGCAACTTTAACTGGTAACGAAATTGAAGTGCCTTTAGTTCAAGTTGCACATGCACGTAGTGGTGATAAAGGTAACTACAGCAACATCGGTGTACTTGCACGTAAACCAGAATTTTTACCTTGGATTCGTGCATCTTTAACTGAAGCCAATGTTGCGGAATATATGAAGCATGTGTTTGAAGGTGGTAATGGTGGCGAAGTACGTCGCTATGAATTGCCGGGCTTAAATGCACTTAACTTCTTGTTAATTGATGCGCTTGGTGGTGGTGGTGTTGCGAGCTTACGTATTGATCCACAAGGCAAAGCATTTGCACAACAATTATTAGATATACCGGTAAAAGTTCCTGCAAATTTATTGTAAGCCAGCGTACGGGCATCATCTGATGCCCAAGCAAAATAAAAAAAACAATTGATTCATATATGGAAGTGTAAGTAATGGGTTATCAGTCGATATTTAGAAATGATGCATTTGCTGGCAAAGTCGTGATTGTCACAGGTGGTGGCTCGGGCATTGGTCGTTGTACGGCGCATGAGCTTGCATCACTTGGTGCGCAAGTGGTGATTACAGGTCGTAAGATCGAAAAACTTGAAAATGTGATTGCTGAAATCACTGAAGATGGTGGTCGTGCACATGGCATCGTGTGTGATAACCGCGAAGAAGAACAAGTTAAAAAAATGATTGCGGAAGTGATCGAAAAATTCGGTCGTATTGATGGTTTAGTGAATAACGCAGGCGGTCAGTTCCCATCAACATTAGAAAGTATTTCTGCCAATGGTTTTGATGCTGTCATCCGTAATAACTTACATTCGACCTTTTATCTTATGCGTGAAGCCTATAACCAGTGGATGGCAAAAAATGGTGGTGCCATCGTCAATATGGCAGCAGATATGTGGGGCGGTATGCCGGGTATGGGGCACTCAGGTGCAGCACGTTCAGGTGTTGATAACCTGACCAAAACGGCTGCGGTGGAATGGGGTAAATCAGGTGTGCGGGTAAACTGTGTGGCACCTGGTTGGATTATCTCATCAGGGATGGATACCTATTCAGGCCCTGTCGCAGAATTCATTATCCCTAACCTTTCTAGCAATGTGCCTTTACAACGTATGGGAACAGAGTCGGAAGTATCTTCGGCGATTGTTTATCTATTATCTGACGCTGCCAACTTTGTTTCAGGGATGACAGTACGTATCGATGGTGCGGCTTCACAAGGTACACGCGTATTCCCATTATCATCTGCAGAAAATAGTGAGTCTTATAACGGCTTCCACCGTGCATTTATTCCAGATGTACTAAAGAAAAAAGACGAAAAGAATTAATCGAGATTATAAGGAACAAGGAGGAAACGGAATGGCAGTGATTCAGTCCGAAGTTGCAGTAGGAAGCGAAGTATTTGAACAGAATAAAGCGAAATTGCTCGAGCAAATCGAAGAGATTCGAGCGATTCAAAAAAGTGCGCTAGATCGTTCTTATAAAGCTAAGCCTAAGTTTGATAAAAAAGGAAAGATTTTACCGCATGAGCGTGTACGTATGTTGCTCGATGCAGATTCTCCATTTGTAGAGTTGTGTGGTCTTGTGGGTTACAAGATGCATGATGATAAAGATGGTTCAGAAGCAGGTGGCGGGATCATTGCAGGGATTGGTTTTGTAAATGGTACACGTTGTATGGTGGCTGCCAATAACAGTGCGATCAAAGGCGGTACGATTGCTCCAATGGGTGTACACAAAAGCCTTCGTTTACACCAAATTGCGTTAGAGCAAAAATTACCAATCATTACTTTAGCAGAAAGTGGTGGTGCAAACTTAAACTACGCAGCAGAAGTATTTACTGCTGGTGGTACAACATTTGCCAACCAAGCACGTTTATCTGCAAAAGGGATTCCACAAGTTTCTGTAGTCCATGGTAACGCAACAGCAGGTGGTGCATACCAACCGGGTCTTTCTGATTATGTGATTACTGTACGTAAGCAAACTGAAATGTTGCTCGCAGGTCCGCCATTGTTATTGGCTGCAACAGGTGAAGTCGCAACTGCTGAAGAATTGGGCGGTGCGGAAATGCATGCTCAAGTGGCAGGTACAGCAGAATACTTGGCAGAAAATGATGCCGATGGTATCCGAATCGCACGTGAAATCTTTAAGCATTTAAACTGGAAAGAGCAAGTTAAGCTTGAAACACCAGAATATAAAGAGCCACGTTATTCAGCAGAAGAATTACTTGGCATCATTCCATCAGATCCAAAACAACCTTTGGATATGAAAGAAATCATTGCACGTATTGTTGATGATTCTGATTTCTTCGAATTTAAAAATGAGTATGACTCACATACGGTATGTGGTTGGTCGCAAATTGGTGGTATGCATTTAGGCATTATCACTAATAATGGTCCAATTACCCCACAAGGTGCAGCAAAAGCAGCGCAGTTTATTCAGTTATGTGAACAAACACGTCGCCCGATTTTATTCTTGCACAACACCACAGGCTTTATGGTGGGTACAGATGCAGAACAAAACGGCATCATCAAACATGGTTCTAAGCTGATCCAAGCGGTTGCCAACTGTACAGTGCCGAAGATTTCGATCATTGCTCATGGTTCATACGGTGCAGGTAACTATGCGATGTGTGGTCGTCCACTTGGCCCACAATTTATCTTCTCATGGCCGAACTCTCGTGTTGCGGTAATGGGCGGTGCGCAAGCAGGTAAGGTACTTCGTATTGTTGCGGAAGCGAAACAACGTGAATCTGGCATGGAGCCAAATGAGCAAATGTTGGACTTCTTAGAACACTCGACAGCAATGAAATTAGAGTCGCAATCGACTGCATTATTCAACACAGCGATGTTGCATGATGATGGCATTATCGACCCACGTGATACACGTAAATTGCTGATTTTCTTATTGCAAACCATTAATGAATCACAAGCACGTGAGTTGAATCCAACACGTTTTGGTGTGCCAAGATTCTAATCAATCCCTCTTGCGGAATATATTCCTCATCCCTTTAAAAAGTGAGGAATACCCCCTCTTTTTAAAGAGGTGAGAAGCATGGATTCGCAAGGTATATTAAAGATTAAAAAACAAATATTGAAATTTTAAGGAAGACAAAAAATGAAATTTACTGAAGAACATGAAGCGCTACGCCGTACAACACGTCAATTTGTAGAAAACGAAATCAACCCATATACAGCAGAATGGGAAAAAGCGGGTCAATTCCCAATCCACGAAGTATTCAAAAAAATGGGTGATTTGGGTTTATTAGGTATTTGTAAACCTGAAGAAAACGGTGGTTTGGCACTCGATTATTCTTATAACCTTGTTGTTGCAGAAGAATTAGGTCGTATCAACGTGGGTGGTGTTGCACTTGCGATGGGTGTACAGACTGACATGGCTACTCCTGCAATTGCACGTTTTGGTAGCAAAGAATTACGTGATGAGTTTTTAACGCCAGCAGTTGCAGGTGAAAAAGTTGCAGCTATTGCAGTATCTGAAGTTCAAGCAGGTTCTGACGTTGCAGCACTGAAAACCACAGCAACTAAAGATGGCGATGACTACATTATCAATGGTCATAAAATGTGGATCACAAACTCTCTACAAGCAGACTTTTTCTGTTTGTTAGCGAATACATCTGATGGTAAACCACACTTTAACAAGTCAATGATTGTTGTTCCTGCAAATACACCGGGTATTACATTCTCTGAGCCATTAGAAAAGTTAGGTATGCGTTCTAGTACCACTGCACAAGTGTTCTTTGACAACGTACGTGTGCCACAACGTAATTTGGTGGGTCAAGAAGGCATGGGCTTTATGATGCAAATGCTTCAGTTCCAAGAAGAGCGTATGTGGGGTGCAGCTAATGCAATGGGCGGTATGTTGCAATGTATCGAAAAAACAATTCAGTACACTAAAGAGCGTACAACTTTCGGTCAGCCATTAATTGATAACCAATATATCCATTTCCGTTTTGCTGAGTTAATGACGGAGATCGAAGCACTGAAAGCATTAACCTATCGTGCTTGCCAATTGCATATCGAAGGCGAAAACGTAACGCAAATGGCATCTATGGCAAAACTAAAAGCGGGTCGTTTAACGCGTGAAGTTGCAGATAGCTGCTTACAGTTCTGGGGTGGTAATGGCTTTATGGCTGATAACCCAGCTGCTCAGTTCTACCGTGATGGTCGTTTAGTATCTATTGGCGGTGGTGCGGACGAAATCATGCTTGGCATTATCTGTAAGATGATGGACATCCTTCCTGGTAAGAAAAAATAAGCAGGAGATCTGATATGACATTATCAAGTTCAATTGCCAATTTAGAGGTTGATGGCAGCATCATCCTAGAGCAAGACGGTGGCATTTTAACCTTATGGTTAAACCATCCTGAAAGCCGTAATGCCATGAGCCTAAAAATGGTGGAATCCATTCAGGCTGTATTTACAGCAATTAAAGATGATGTGTCTGTACGTGCAGTGATTTTGCGTGGTAAAGGCGGTCACTTCTGTGCAGGTGGTAACATTAAAGATATGGCAGCGATCCGTGCTAAAGCAATGGAAGTGGGCAACAACACACCTTATACCGAATTTAACCGTACGTTTGGTGCGCTGATTGAGCAAGTCGATCAAGCACCGCAAACGGTTGTGGCTGTACTTGAAGGTGCTGTACTCGGTGGTGGTTTCGGTTTGGCATGTGTCTCTGATGTTGCAATTGCGCATGCAGAAGCACAATTTGGCTTACCTGAAACTGGCTTAGGGATTTTACCTGCACAAATAGCACCGTTTGTGGTGACACGTGTTGGCTTAACTCAAGCACGTCGTTTAGCCTTATTAGGTATGCGCTTTAAGGGTCAAACCGCTTTAGAGGTGGGGATTGTGCATCAAGTGGTTGCAGATGAAGTTGAACTTGCATCAGCACTTGAAGAAACCATTACCCAAATTAAACGCTGTGCGCCATTGGCATCGCGTGCAACCAAAGCATTATTACATCGTACCACCAAAGAAGAATTGGGGCCGTTACTTGATGATGCAGCACGTCAATTTGCAGATGCCGTGGCAAGCGCAGAAGGAATGGAAGGCACAATGGCGTTTATTCAAAAACGCCAACCAAGCTGGGCAGAATAAACCACATTCCAACGCCTGTATGAATGTGAATTAAAAAGGATACGCTCCTCAAGATCAGAGGAGCCTAAAAAATTGGTGGAACTATGGCGTTTACAAAAGTATTAGTTGCAAACCGTGGTGAAATTGCTGCTCGTGTGATGCGTACAGCAAAAGCCTTAGGTTACGAAACCGTTGCTGTGTACTCAGATGCCGACAAAAATGCGCGTCACGTACAAGTCGCAGATGAAGCGGTTTATATCGGTCCTTCAAAAGTATCAGAATCTTATTTATCGATTCCAAATATTATCGAAGCATGTAAGAAAACTGGCGCAGATGCGGTGCATCCGGGTTATGGTTTCTTATCAGAAAATACTGATTTTGCTGCAGCATGTGCAGAAAATGGCATTATCTTTATCGGTCCACCTGCAGGTGCGATTGAGCTCATGGGTAGCAAGCGTTTGTCTAAAATCGCCATGATCGAAGCAGGCGTACCATGTGTACCGGGTTATGAAGGCGACCAACAAGATATCGACTTTTTAGCAGATCAAGCGAAGAAAGTAGGCTTCCCACTGATGGTAAAAGCATCAGCAGGTGGTGGTGGACGTGGTATGCGTCTTGTTCACCAAGAAGTGGACTTGCTTGAAGCTTTAAAAACGGCACGTTCTGAAGCAGAAAATGCCTTCGGTTCGGGTGAGTTGATTATCGAGAAAGCAGTGATTGCACCTCGCCACGTGGAAATCCAAGTGTTTGGTGATACGCATGGTAACTACGTGTATTTATTTGAACGTGATTGCTCGATTCAACGTCGTCACCAAAAAGTGGTTGAAGAAGCACCATGTCCAGTTCTTACAGAAGAAACACGTCAAGCGATGGGTGATGCAGCAGTTGCAGCGGCCAAAGCTTGTAACTATGTGGGTGCAGGTACGGTTGAATTCTTGCTAGATCAATCAGGCGAGTTTTATTTCTTAGAAATGAACACACGTTTGCAAGTAGAGCATCCTGTAACAGAAATGATCACAGGTCTTGATCTTGTAGAATGGCAGCTTCGTGTGGCAAACGGTGAAACATTACCGCTCAAGCAAGAAGAATTGACTATGAATGGTCATGCCATTGAAGTGCGTTTATATGCAGAAGACCCACGCCAAGACTTTTTACCACAAACAGGCAAAGTATTACGTTGGCAACCTTCGGATTTAGAAGGCGTACGTATCGATCACGGTATGATGCCAACTGATGAAGTTAGCCCATTCTACGATCCAATGGTGGCTAAAATCATCGTACATGGCAAAACACGTACCGATGCGATTCGTTTACTTGCACGTGCTGTAAATGATTCTGTACTGTTAGGTGTAAACAGTAATAAGGAGTTTTTAGTTAACTTATTACGTCATCCACTTGTGGTGGAGGGTGATGTGAACACTGGTTTTATTCAACAGCATTTCCAAAGTGATGTGAGTTTGAATAAACAGAGTCTAAATTTAGAAAGCTTAGCATTGATTGCAGCGTTGTTGATAAATGCATCTGCGCAAACAGATTGGAACACAGGAGTTTCTTCAGCATTACCACTGAAACTTCGATATGATGATCAAAAGTTAGATCTCATTGTGCATCGTGATGGTCGTTCAGTGAGTGTTGAAACCTGTGGTGAAAGCCAGTCGATTGAGGTTGTAGCGCAAAATACACAGCAATTGATTTATAGCATTAATGGAATTCGACGTCGAATCGACTATGTTCTTGATGGTAATTTTGTTTATTTAGATCGCGCGAATGGCAACGTCATGGTGGAAAATATTACCTATTTACCACCTGAGACTGCCGATGTGGCAGGGGATGGTAAAATTCGTGCCCCAATGGATGGTGCAATTATAAATGTCATTGCTCAACCTGGAGAGCGTGTAACTAAAGGGCAAACATTATTGATTCTTGAAGCGATGAAAATCCAACAGCAAATTAAGTCAGATGTCGACGGTGTTGTGGGTGAAATCGTAGGACAAGTTGGTCAGCAAGTGAAAAAACGTCAAATCTTGATGAATATTGAGGTTGATGCTGAATAAGCAATAAAAAAAGCCATCTAACGATGGCTTTTTTTATGACCGGATTTATGCAAATACTGTTTGTACGGCACAGTAAAGCACCCAAAGAATTGCAATCGCAACTACAGGTTCTAAAACTTTTGCCCAAGTTGGTGTAGCCACTACTTCTGGCTCAGCAACATCGTGGTGATCATGTTGAACTTGATTGACCATGTCATGAAACTCCTTCATCGTTTGGTCTAATGATATCTCTTCTTGAATGACAGGTTGAGAACCAATCAACTCATTTAGGTTATTTGTTAGCCAAACCCAATCTTTTGCTTTACCAGAGAGATGTTCAACTTGACCCTGAAGTAATTCATTCATGCCTTGTAGTTGATAATGACCTGTTACATCAAGTTGTTTAAGTTCATTAAGCTGTAAGGTCAAAATCTCTGATGTCGCAGTTTCAAGTTCTTGATGAGACAGCGTAGACTGATTATGTTGAGATGTCGTCAAATGCCGTGCGACTTCTTGAATATAAAGTTGGTCAGCGGCATGAATTTCTTGGTATATTTTTTTTTCGTCTTTACGCCATAGGCTGATGAGTTTACCTAAAGCTAAGATATTTAATTCATTGAGATATTCATGCCGTTGTTCAGCTGGATACTGTTTCAACAGCTGAGGCTTTTGAATTTTGGTCTGCTCAGCAAAATATTGTACTAAATCAAAAGCCATTCAACTCTCCTGTAAGTTTTTTCAATCCAAAATTCTTAAACTCGGTTTTTTCTTTGGTGCTTCATTTTCTTGATTTTGTTGCTGTTTAGATTCTATCGGATTTTCATCCGTTTGTGCATTGGCATATTCATCAGGATCAAAGAATAATCCTTGACCATTTTCTTTTGCATATAACCCGAGTACAGCATTGATTGGCACATAAATATCTTTGGAAACACCACCAAAACGTGCAGAAAAGGTAATCGCTTCATTGCTCATGTGTAGTTGATGCACAGCATGTGGCACGATATTTAAAACAATCTGACCGTCTTGAACGAACTGTGTAGGTACATCGGTATAAGGCTGTGTGGCATCTACCAGTAGATATGGGGTGAGATTGTTATCGCAAATCCATTCATAAATCGCACGTGCTAAATACGGGCGAGTTGGACTTAATTTGATTTCTTGATCAGACATGTGACTCACTCTTTTGCTTTTTTAAGCGGATTTTAATTCAGGACTATAACGATTTTTTTCCTGAACCGTCATGGACTTAATGAAGGCTGGACGACTGAAAACACGCTGGCAATATAAATAAAACGGGCGGCATTGTTGCTTTGGAAGCTCAATACCCATCGTTCTTAACCGTATAAAAATCGGTGCCAACATGCAATCTAAAATTGTAAATTGTTCAGACATGAAATAAGGATAGTGCTGAAACAAAGGTGTCAGCGAGATAAGCGTATCTTTTAACTTTTTTTGGGCTGCCTTTTGTGCGTCAACATCAAGTGTGTCTGGGTGGCGCAACATATCATCTGCAAGTTTTAACCAGTCATTTTCAAAACGCCATATATATTGGCGTTGTTCTGCACGTGGAGCAGGAGCATCTGCATATAACTTATTCTGACGATAGCGATCATCTAAATATTCAGAAATGATGGATGTATTGAAAAGTTTTAACTCATTTTCAATCATCATCGGGAGTCGATTGTATGGATTTAAACTCGCAAGATCCTCGTTGTCTTCGTCGACAATAAATAAATTATGTTTAATTTGTTTTTCTGCCAGTAAGAAGCGAATCCAATGCGATCGAAAGTCATCTGCATGACTATAAATGGTGATGCCTTGTAATGGGGTGGTTTCGACTGACATATTCCAATCAAAGTATTAATGAATAGATAAGGATACTAAAAATGCACGCTAAAATCATCGTTTAATGAGCGATGCATATTAAAACACTTGAATTTTATATTGAGTCGTATTTATGTCTGGAACGTTTTTTTTAATTTTTATCCTTGTATTGTTGAAATTTAATCTTTAGCTTTTTATCCAAAGCGATATAAAAAGCCGATCTTTAAATCGGCCTTGTGCACTAATGTATGATTCCACTCCACCATTGACGGACGTCGCGATTGTTAGTTAATGCACTTGTGTCGCCAGGTCTAAGTTTATAGCCACACTTGTAAACCATTGAGAATTTTTGACCTAAAGATCGATGTACCAGACTGTTATTTTGTACAGGATATCCATCTGAGCATCCAACTAACTCTAATGGTTTATTTATGTTTTCATATGAAGACATTAATCTTTGTATGGGTCCATCACAAACATGCTTACCCGTATTGGATTGCCAACACACGGCTAAAGCATCTATCGATTGTGAGTTATTTGCTTGTGCAATATTGGATGTACCTAATATTGTAGCGGCTACGGCGAATGATAAACATATTTCCCTATTTAACATTTTTATCCCTTTAATTTAAAAAACTGCATGAAAGTATTTTTAATAAAGTTGTAAAAAGTTAACAATCCTCAAATTGGAGATGATTAAGCATATATTTGTTTAAGTCAGTCAAAATAGAGCAATAAAAACTAGCGTCTTTTTATTGATATCAGCGTTTAATATTCATTTTAAAGTATCGTGTACGACTGATTTTCATGAGTAAGGGAAAATATAAAGATGAAAAAAAACCTTGGCATAAGCCAAGGTTTTTTTGTCCGAATTCGGAAAACGAATTAACGTTTAGAGAATTGTGGACGTTTACGAGCTTTACGTAAACCAAGTTTCTTACGTTCAACTTCACGAGCATCACGAGTAACGAAACCAGCTTGACGAAGAGCAGGTTTTAAAGTTTCATCAGCAGCGATCAATGCACGAGTAATACCGTGACGGATTGCGCCAGCTTGACCACCGATACCACCACCAGCAACAGTGATGTAAAGGTCATATTTCTCAGTAGCATCTAAAAGCTCTAGTGGTTGACGTACAACCATACGAGCAGTTTCACGACCGAAGTATTGTTCTAAAGAACGGTTGTTAATAACGAGTTTACCAGTACCAGCAGATAGGAAAACACGTGCAGTTGCGGTCTTACGGCGACCTGTACCATAGTTAGTAGCCATGTGCTGTATCCCTTAGATGTCCAAAACTTGTGGCTGTTGAGCTGTGTGAGGATGCTCAGCACCAGCATACACTTTCATTTTCTTGATCATAGCATAACCAAGAGGACCTTTTGGCAACATGCCTTTTACAGCGCGTTGGAAGATTTCTTCTGGCTTGTGAGCAACTAATTTTTCAAAGTTAGTTTCACGGATACCACCAGGGAAACCAGTGTGGCGATAGTATTTCTTATCAAGTGACTTATTACCAGTTACTTGAACTTGCTCAGCATTGATAATTACGATGTAATCACCAGTGTCAACGTGAGGAGTATAAGAAGTTTTGTGCTTACCGCGTAAACGACGTGCGATTTCAGTCGCAAGACGACCTAAAGTTTTGCCAGAAGCATCAACAACGTACCAGTCGTGTTGAACTTCAGCTGGCTTAGCGCTGAGAGTTTTCATTAACCACTACCTATTATAGTTGGTTTGGACGGTGGAATCTGTCCAAACAAAAAGGAGAGCGAATTCTAGCGGAAAAACACTAGAACCACAATCAAAATATTAAGATTTCGAGGGGCATATTCTATTTAATTTAGATTGAAAAGTATAGCGGTTTATTTAATCAATTTCGTTTGTAATGAGGAAATAATCATAATAATAGCTCGGAGTTTTGATGAGTTCACAAAATAATAATGATCGTTTCTCTCCTCCTGTTCGTCATTCAGATTTATCTTCACGCCATGATCAAATCAAAGTGAGCAAGGTGACGAAATTTTTGACCGGATTTTTATTCATTTTTCTCGGAATATATTTAGTGTTAGCATGGTGTTTGGCGCTATTTATGGAATCGATGTTTTAAGTGTCATTCTTATATATTCAATGTATGCACATTTTATGATTTTCCCTTAGATCATCTATTTAATCGGTGGCTTTGGTTTCTTGTGCATTAAAGATTCAGCATTTTATTCAGCGCGTTCAACGATTGGACGCATTCTTTTGTTGGGTTTGTTCTTCGTCATCGTGATTGTATGTGTATCCGAAGTCGCTCATGCTTTGGGTCTATTAGATGCAAGATTTCGTATGGATTGGCGCTAAAAGACTCAAAAGAACGATTAAAAAAATCAGAGGGCTAAGATTTTACCATTTTGGTATTGTTGAACATCGTACATTCGATCTGTATTAAAATAATAAAAATCCTTGAATGATGATCGTTATGCTTCCTTTGTATGTCACCAGCGGTGAGCCTGCTGGAATTGGTCCTGATATCTGTTTAAGCCTTGCGCAACGTTTGGATGAGCGTCCACTCGTCGTGCTTGCTGATATACAAATGCTCAAGCAACGTGCAGAAAAACTTCATCTTGAAGTTGAAGTGATTGAGTATCAAGGGCAACAAACATCGTCAAAAGTGGGTCAGCTTTATGTGGAACATATTCCTTTAAATGAAAGTGTAGTACTGGGTGAGTTAAATGTTCAAAATGCGAGTTATGTCTTAGAACAACTCCGCCGTTCTGCAGACTATGCGATGTCAGGTAAAAGCGTTGGCGTGGCGACAGCACCTGTACAAAAGTCAGTGATCAATGAGGCAGGTATTCATTTCAGTGGTCACACTGAGTTTTACCAAGAGTTTGCTGGTGTATTACGCGTGGTCATGATGCTGGCAACCAAAACCTTACGTGTTGCACTTGCAACCACGCACTTACCCCTTCGTGCGGTTGCGGATGCGATTACAGCTGAGCGCTTGCATCAGGTCATCGACATTCTAATTCATGATTTAAGATCAAAATTTAAAATCGAATCTCCCAAAATTTTGGTGTGCGGTTTAAATCCTCATGCAGGTGAAGATGGTTATTTAGGAGTGGAGGAGATCGAAGTGATTAATCCTGTACTTGAACGCTATCGTGCGCAAGGGATAGACATGAGTTTATGTCTGCCTGCAGATACCTTATTTACACCAGAAAATTTAAAAGATGCCGATGCAGTTTTAGCCATGTATCACGATCAGGGATTACCTGTGTTAAAATCGCAAGGATTTGGTGAAGCCATTAATATTACTTTGGGCTTGCCGTTTATTCGCACCTCTGTCGATCATGGCACAGCACTCTCCCTCGCAGGTACTGGACTTGCGAAAAGCTCGAGCTTACATGTGGCTGTGGACTTAGCGCTCGATTTAGCGCGTCAGTGATCTTGTCTTAATTACACGTTGGAAATCTTTATGTATCAGATTAATGCCTTAAACCCGAAAGATGAAGGGCATCACACGCGTAAGCGTTTTGGTCAAAACTTCTTACATGACCAACGTGTCATTGCCAAAATTGTGCGTTCGGTGAACCCGCGTACTGGTGACAATATTGTTGAAATTGGTCCAGGTCTTGCTGCTTTAACATCGCCTTTAATTGGTGAATGTGATGCTTTGACTGTCATTGAATTAGACCGTGATTTAGCAGCTGGATTACCCGGTCGTGTACCGCATCCTGAACGTTTAACTATTGTGGAAACTGATGCTTTACGCTACGACTTCACTGAATTGTTTGATGGTCGTCCGTTGCGTGTTGTCGGTAACTTACCTTATAACATTTCTACGCCTTTGTTATTTCATCTCTTAGAGTTTGGTGACAAGGTCAAAGACATGCACTTCATGTTGCAAAAAGAAGTGGTCGATCGTATTACGGCATCACCAAATACCAAAGAATATGGTCGTTTATCAGTCATGATTCAGTACTACTGTAAACCGACATTCTTGTTTGAAGTGCCACCTGGTTCGTTCAACCCACCACCCAAAGTAACTTCTGCGGTATTTCGCTTAGAGCCGTATGATGTAAAACCAATAGTGGCGAAGAATGAAAAAGCCTTGGCACGTTTAGTCTCCCATGTATTTACACAACGCCGTAAGACACTTCGCAACAGTTTAAAAGGCATGTTGCAAGAGGAAGGATTTGAAAAAGCTGGTGTTGATCCAATGGCGCGTCCAGAAACATTAACACTTGCTCAATTTGTTGCACTTGCAGATCAAATGGTAGATGCATAAATGGCTGGTGAAAACATTCGATATAATTACGTGATTGGTGATGTTCAGGGCTGTTTTGAAGCTTTGAAAATGTTACTCAAGGAAATCAAATTTGATCCTGATCAGGATTTTTTATGGTTTGCGGGTGATTTAGTCGCACGTGGTGAAAACTCGATTGGCGCTTTACGTTTTATCAAGAAACTGGTCGATCGAGGCGTTGCTGCGACAGTCTTGGGTAATCATGATTTGACCTTGTTAGCGTGCGCAAGGGGCATTAAAGAGATTAAAGAGAAAGACAATACTCGTGATGTGATTGATGCGATTGACAGTGATGATTTAATCGACTGGTTACGCAAACAACCCTTATGTTTATGTCCAAATGAAAATATTGTCATTACACATGCGGGTATTCCACATATTTGGACAGTAGAGCAAGTGAAACAGTTTGCTCAAGAGGTTGAAACGGTTATTGCGCATGATGATTTTGATGTTCTGGATGCATTTTTGAAAGAAATGTATGGTAAAGAACCTACATTATGGTCAGATGATTTAACAGGACATGAGCGCTTACGATGTATCGTGAATTATCTAACCCGTATGCGTTTGACTGATCCAGAGGGTCGACTTGAATTTAGTTTTAAAGACGCTTTAGATGAGCCGATGCCAGCTGGCTATCAGCCATGGTTTGAATATGAGTCAAAAGCTGCTCAAACTCATCAAGTCATTTTTGGACATTGGGCTGCCTTACAGGGCAGAACAATATCTGCGCATATTCAGAATGTTGACGGTGGTTGTGTCTGGGGCAATCAATTAATGGCGTATCGTCTTGAAGATCAGCAAATGTTTGCTGTAGATAATCCTATGTTTGCATAGAATCATCTACTTTAGGTCGTTTTCGTCTAATAAAAAAGCCACTCATCAGTGGCTTTTTTATTTTCAATCGTGGGTAAATCAAGAGGTCGCTTTTAAAAAGTGAATAAAAGTAGGGAGCCAAACGGCTGTAAACGTTGCATTTACCGCCATACCAAATGCAGCATAACGACCAGCTACACTGCCTCGTTGCCAAGCTTGAGCTGTCCCAATCGCATGGGCTGCTAAACCGAGTGCTAAGCCTGAGGCACGCTCATCATTAATATGACGTAGTATGAGTGGTGAAAAAGCTGCGCCAATCACACCAGATAAAATAACGATTAAAATGGCTAAGCTAATTGGTGCATGGAGTAAGGTCGCAATATTAATTGCGATTGGTGTTGTCACTGCACGTGTAGCGAAAGCCATAATGGTCGAATCTGCCATATGCAGTAGATACGCTAAGCCCATAGGCAATGCGACAGCACTGACACTAGCAAACACTAATATTCCTAAAATGCCTTTTAGTGGTAAATCGTCATAACGCATTGCTGCAAGTGGGATCGCGAGAGCCACTGTGACGTATCCTAATAAATGATCAAAAATCGGATTGACATCTTTCATGTAGTGATCATAAGGAATACCAATAATCAGTAAGATGACGATCACAAAGAACATCCCGAATACAATTACAGGAATCTGTGGTACGACACGGTTACAGGGTTTTGAAATTAAATAGGCGAATAACGTAATAGCAAAGCCGATTAAAATTGCGAGCATATTTCTCTCCTATAACCAGCGTTTTGCCATTTTGGCGTAAACCCAAAGTGGAATAAGTGTACTTAACGTGAGTACGAGTAAAAAAAGAGGAATTTCTTTACCCATATGAACCAACATAACCAATGCCCCAGCACTAATTGGTAAAAATGCGAAAGCACTTTCTTTCATGATTTTATTATTTACATCGACAACTCTGGTTGGAAGAGTGCCAAATCTACGCCAAGCAAACAGTACAAGTAGTAAGGAAAGCAACCCGACAAGATTGCCCAGTTCGGGATGATTCAATTGAGTCATAAGCCAAACTGAACCTTCTCGGAAGCCAATAATAAGCACTATGGTGCCAATCCATGCTGGCCAATCTATCGTTTTCATCCACTGCATCATGATTATACTTTTAACATTATTTATCACGTTTTAACTGATTTATGATTTGATTTCAAACTCTTCTAAAGGTCTTTTAAATTGTTGCGCCTTATCACCAAGAATTTGATCAATTGGTAAATGTGCTTGTTTTATAAGTTGCTCTAATTTATGTGGCGCAATTTGAATATTTAAAATCAAATGACCTAGATCATCATAATGTTCAGACTGAATCACATTTAATTCATACAGTTGATTGCGTAATTTGCCATATTCAGGTCTGAGTGTGAGTTCAAATTGTTGTATTTGCCCCATTAAACACTCTTGAACGGCTTGTCGCAGTAAATCTAAACCTTGACTTGAGTGTGCTGAAACATAGACTCGATCAGGCAAATTGGGAGAAGCATAAATGATTTTAGGCTCTTCACCCGTTTGATCAATTTTATTGTATACGCGTAATATTGGCACCTGAGCCCCAATTTCTTTCAGGACTTTTTCAACAGCATCAATTTGCTCAAGCTTGTCTGGACTATTTGAATCGATAACATGCAAAAGCAAAGTCGCCTCAAGTGTTTCTTCAAGGGTTGCTTTGAATGACTCTACTAAGGAGTGTGCAAGATTGCGAACGAATCCCACTGTGTCAGCCAAGACCAATGTTCCAATGCCATCCCAATTTAATCTTCTTAAAGTTGGGTCAAGAGTTGCGAACAATTGATCTGCTGCATACACATCACTTTCAGCAAGAATATTAAATAGGGTGGATTTTCCTGCGTTGGTATAACCGACTAGAGACACTGTTGGAATAGACGCTTTTTGACGCGCTGCACGACCTTGGATTCGTGTCTGGCGGACTTTTTCAAGTTTGTCTTTAAGCTGGTTTATGCGGAGGCGGAGTAAACGACGGTCTGTTTCTAATTGTGTTTCACCTGGACCACGTAAACCAATACCACCTTTTTGGCCATCTAAGCCCATGCGACCACCCACTAAACGTGAAGCGAGATGGTCTAACTGAGCCAATTCAACTTGTAGTTTACCTTCATGTGTGCGTGCGCGTTGTGCAAAAATATCTAAGATAAGGCGAGTACGATCGATGACCCGACATTGAATAACACGCTCGAGATTACGTTCTTGAGATGGTGTGAGGGAATGATCGAAAATGACAATATCAGCTTCTACCGCTGCAACAAATTCGGCGATTTCTTCAGCTTTACCCGAACCAATAAAAAATTTAGGGTCAGGTTTAATACGTTGAGCTTGTATATGTTCAAGAATCTCTGCACCAGCAGATTTGGCCAATAAACGAAATTCTTCTTGATCAAGATCTTCTAATATTTGGACATTAACACTCACCAAGACCGCACGTTCATTTGCTTGATTTTGTCCAGTAACTTCCACTCAGCTAATACTCCACATCAAAACTCTAGTGTAGAGGAAATTGAACAATTGAGGGAAATAGATTTAAATTAACCTAAAGCAGTTTTGAACATAAGTATAAACGCCAGCATAAATAAAAAGACGCCACCGACAATTGATGCCAATGAGAAGAGTGCCGACCAGATGGGAATGACTTGATTTGATGGTGATTGAGTTGTAGTTTGCATAATTTTTAAATCTATAAATTCGATTTAAAAATTATATTTTATTGGGTATTTGAATTGAAATTGAATTTTCAAATCTATGTATACGGTTTTTATAATCAATGCATCTCTGGTGAGCTCAGTATAGAATGGAGCTATAGTGGATAACGCCTGTTATTATTCAGTGAAATAATTTATGACAACATTAACGCCTAAAAAACTCAATTTATTTTCAAAAACAGCGCTATATAGCCAAAAAATCATCTCAGGTACTGCTGCTGTCACTGAAGGGTTTTATTTAATTTTTAGGCATCAAATGTATAAAAATCCGAATAATCCAAACAATACTCGCTATGTACAACATTTTTGCCGTCGCTTATGCAAAGTTTTTAATATCGATTTACAAGTACATGGCAACATTCCTCGTGAACCCGCATTATGGGTGAGCAATCATATCTCTTGGTTAGATATTCCTGTATTAGGTTCGAGTGCGCGTGTATTTTTCTTAGCAAAAGCAGAAATTGAAAATTGGCCGATTTTTGGGAAACTTGCCAAGGGTGGTGGAACACTGTTCATTAAACGAGGTTCAGGAGATTCGGTCCGTATTAAAGAGCAAATCACAGAATTTTTGAAGCAAAATATTCCTGTCTTATTTTTTCCAGAAGCAACCACGACTGATGGAACTAAAGTCAAAAAAGTGCATGGAAGACTTTTAGCTGCAGCTATCGAGGCTCAAAAACCAGTGCAAGTTTGTTTAATCTGTTATGTCAATCAAGAGGGGGAGTTAGATCAGGTTGCTCCCTTTATTGGAAATATTGGATTTACAGCGCATCTCAAAGCAGTATTGGAAATGCCTCAAGTCGTTGCACATTTAACAGCTTTGCCCACGATTGATGTTACTGGACATACAGTTGAAAGCTTAACGAGAGAAGTGCAACTCAGAATGCAGGAAGGATTGGAAGTATTACATCAAAAAGTACTCAAAGCTTAATCAGTAAAAGCAGGGATCATGATGATCCCTGCTTTTACATGAATCCTTCGATTGGCAACCAGGAGATAACTTTCAAGCTTGCTTTTTGCCACCATTTCATTTTTGGTTCTTTGGTATAGATTTTAATACCTTCAGGTGTCGCTTGTTTCCAATTAATATTATTTTGTGAATCTAGAACTAATTTATAGGCATATTTTTTTAGGTTCTGATCCATGGTTTTATGCACAGCTTGCGCTAGGGGCTGGCTGTTTAAAATGACGCCTATTTCAGTATTTAAATTGGCTGAACGTGGATCAAAATTAAATGATCCGATAAATACTTGCTTATCATCCAAAGCCATCATTTTTGCATGTAGGCTTGAGCGACTCAGCCCTTTAAGGCTCACTTTGGACTGCTTAGAAATTTCAATATTATTTTTATTTTGGAATTCTTCTGGCAAAGCAGGGAGGAACTCATATAACTCTACGCCGTTTTGCAGTAAATCTTGACGGTATTTCGCATAAAACGCATGTACAAGTGCAACATCATTGGCTTTAAAAGAGTTGGTCAGTACACGAACTTTAACGCCATCTTGTGCGATTGCACTTAAACGTTGCTCACCCTTGCGCTCAGGAACGAAGTAAGCGGAAATGATATCGACACTTTTTTCTGGTTTCTCTAAGCGTTCAACCAGTTGAAAGTTGAGATGTTCTTCTTTCTTAGCTTTCGCTTTGATTTTTTCAGGAGAATCTTTGATGACTTCTGCTTTCACCCAATCCAGCTTAATTTCTTGATTGAGCCAACGATCAAAATCATGAGATTCACGAGTAATTTCAACATAACTACGTACAGCACCATCATCAAAGTGCTCTTGCAGTTGCTGTTTTAAACCTTCATAGCGCAATGTATATTGTTGATGATTGACAATATTTTTAACTGGATAGGCATATTCATGATTCCAGTACTCATCAAATGAGTGTGTAATATCACTTACTGCATGACCGACAAGCATGACATCAACATCTGAAAATTGATATCGGTCACTGACATTGTAGTATTGATTACTCATATTTCGGCCGCCAATCAGGGTAATTTGATTGTCAGCTGTAAACGTTTTGTTGTGCATCCGTCGATTGATACGTTTCAGATCCAAAATCATATCAACGGGTCTAAGGCGTCGGAATTTATAAGGATTGAATAACTTTACGTCAATGTTTTGATGTTGATCCAGCGCGAGATAAATACTTTCCATCGTCTTAGCGTTATTGTCATCCATTAACAATCTGACTTTTACACCACGATCAGCAGCTTGAATGATTTTATAAAGAGCCAATGCACCTACACGGTCGTTATCCCAAATGTAATATTGAAGGTCGAGTGTTTTTTCGGCTTTCTCAATTAATTGAAAACGTGCAGCTATCGCTTCGATTGGATCATATAAAACATGAAAACCTGTTAATTCAGGATTCTTAATTTTCAAAGGTTCGACAATTTGCGCCAATGAAGTGTCATGAGTGTCGATGTCATACGCATATTGAGGTGCAACAGCTTGTTGATTGGGTAAAGTTGAGCATGCGGGTAAAGCAAGAATCAAACATGAACTCATAATGAAGCGCATTTTAAAAGATGTTTTCTTTTGGCGATTCAATTGTTGAGATTGATTCTTTTCCATGTGATTTGCTTGCATAATCTATTCTTTGAACTCAATGTGCTAAAGTATAAAGAGCACCATTTAAAAGATAAATGAACCACTCAGATTATTCGTCTGATTTAATGAAAGAGATTGAATATGTGGACAACAAATAACATCCTTGCTGCGTTCTATATTATTTTCTCGCTCTTCGCTATTTGGGGAGTCACGCAAGCATGGATGAGCCAATCTCGAACTGAAACCATACATCCATTTAAAGCCTTTGTTCATCTCTTGGCATTTTATCTTTCTTATTTACTTGTTCCGTTGTGGTTTTTTAGTATTTTTGCTACTTGGCAAGGTATATTTTCATTGCATGAAGGTGTGTTTATTTTCTTGTTGAGCAGTGTATTGATTTATGCACGTTTCATTGAGCCACATCGTGTAGTAGTGAATAACCTGAGTTACAAGTTAAGTTCGGCGCAACCCTTTAAACATCCGATTAAAGTGGCATTAATTGCAGACTTACATATTGGATTGTTTTCTGGGCATGAAAGACAACTGAAAATTATCGTGAATAAGATTAATCAAGCTCAACCAGATTTAGTGGTTGTGGCAGGTGATTGGACCTATGAACCAGAAAATAAGCTGGCAGAAGAGCTCCGAGTATTAAGAGAAATTCAAGCGCCTGTCTATTCTGTGAATGGTAATCATGATGAGCAATATCCAGGTCCACCGATTCAGGCATTATTAAAAGATGCGCTAGCTTCAAATCAGGTGATGGATATTGAAGGTAAGATTGTTGAGTTTGATGAGTTTAGATTGATTGGTGTGGGGGATTTGTGGGCAGGTAAGGCTGACATGCGGGATATGCCTGATTTACCACAAGATAAGCCGTGGTTAATTCTGTCACATAATCCGGATACGGTGGATATGGTGCCAAAATTGCCAACTCATCCGTTGATGTTGTCAGGGCATACTCATGGGGGACAAGTGGAGCTTCCGTGGTTGACAGATTACATCATGAAAAAAGTGTCTATCTTGGGTCATAAACGTGGTTTATATAAGCATGAACATGCCAATGTTTATGTGTCCGTAGGTACTGGCATGGTAGGTGTCCCATTCAGATTCAGAGTACCACCGATGATTGATATCATTGAGCTCAGCTAATAAAAAAACCGGCTTAAGCCGGTTTTTTTTATTAGCTGAAAGCATCAAATTTGATTATTCACATCATCATGTTTCGTTTCGCGAATCATGAGGAAAGCAATCAGCGAAAGGATTGATGCAGCCGTCAAATAATAGCCTACTGCAGACAAACCATATTCAGTTGCCAATTTCGTTGCAATCAAAGGTGCGAAAGATGCACCAAAAATACCAGCAAGGTTAAATGTTAACGCCGAACCAGTATAACGCACCGATGTCGGGAAGATTTCTGAAAGTACTGTACCGATTGGACCATAGGTTAAGCCCATAATCGCAAGACCAATACATAAGAATAAGAACACAATCAGTGTGCTTCCTGACTCCAACATGTCCGCAAAGAAAATACCAAAAATAGCAGAAATTACACACACCGCGATCGAAGTGGTTTTACGACCGAACTTTTCCGCAAAAATTGCAGAAAGGGGAATAAATGCTGCAAAACAAAGCGTTGCAACCAACTGAAGTTGTAGGAACTCTTCACGAGAGTAACCTAATTGTTTTGTACCCCATTGCAAAGCAAATACAGTGGTTAAGTAAAAAACTACGAAAGTACAAATGGCTGCAATCGTTCCGAGTACAAGCATTTTTGAATGCTTTTTAAAAACTTGTACAAAAGGAACATTCACTTCTTTTTGTTTATCAAGCACGTTTTGGAATGCTGGCGTTTCATGCAACTTTAAGCGAATCCACAAGCCTACAATCACCAATAAGGCACTTGAAATAAATGGAATACGCCATCCCCATGACATGAATGCTTCTTCACTCATGAATGCCCCAAGCGTAAGGAAAGAGCCTGTGGCAAGGATGAAGCCGATAGGTGCACCAAGTTGAGGGAACATACCGTACCAAGCACGTTTGCCTTCTGGCGCATTTTCAGTTGCGAGTAGAACTGCACCTGACCATTCGCCACCTAAACCTAAGCCCTGACCTAATCGGCACAAAGCTAAAAGTAAGGGTGCCACAATGCCAATTTGCGCATAGGTTGGAAGTAAACCAATCGCAACGGTAGAAAGCCCCATGGTTAGCAAGGCTGCCACTAAGGTTGCTTTACGACCGATTCGATCTCCCAAATGACCGAATAGTGCGGCGCCGATAGGACGTGCGATGAATGCGATTGCAAAAGTTGCTAATGATTGAATCGTTGCTGTCATAGGATCTGTGCTTGTTGGAAAGAACAAGTAGGGGAAAATTATGACCGCAGCTGTTGCGTAAATATAAAAATCGAAGAACTCGATGGTTGTACCAACGAGGCTTGCAGTTAATACCCGAGTTTTAGAGTTTGCGGGCTGAGCTTGTTGTGATGCTGTATTAGACGCCATGAGAGACCTTACACTTACTAAAAATAAAAAACTTAGATTTAATAGCGTAATCTTTTTAAAAAAGGCGTAATTTCTTAAAAAAATACGAAATACCAGCTTGCTCTACGGTGTTAGGGTTGCTAGACGATGTAGTTAAAGTGGTTATAGCACGTAAAGATAAATAGACAGGAAATGTGATCCTGCACCTATCAATACAAAAATATGCCAGATAGCGTGAGTGTATCTTACCTTTTTTAAAGCATAAAACAATGCGCCTATGGTGTAAGCAAGGCCACCAATTATAAGTAAGGTTAAACTTTGATCAGATAAATATGTGCGCATATCATCGATCACAAGTAATGCTAACCATCCCATTGCGAGATAGGCAAAAAGCGATATTTTTTGAAAATGGTGAATAAATACCAATTTGAATAAAGTGCCAATCGCCGCAATTACCCAAAGCGCAATTAATAAATAGTGAGCTTTTTGCGTTGGTAAAGCTATAGATAAAAACGGTGTATATGTTCCTGCGATGAGATAATAAATAGCCGTATGGTCCAATTTTTTAAACCAACCCCGACGCTCAGGTGTTTCCGCAAAATGATAAAGACTAGACGCCGTAAAGAGTAGGACTAAACTAAGTCCATAGACCCAAAGCCCGATCCATTGTGCTAAAGGATAAGCGGCACCTTTTATAATCAATAAAATGGCACCTATTACGGCCAGGACAGCACCAATGGCATGACTGATGAAATTAATTTTTTCTTCTAATGGATCATACGAAGCAGGAGATGCTTTCATTGTTCACTTACACATTTAATTATACATCTGTATCGTAATTGAATTTTGCTTTTCGCGTAAGACGCATTAAAATTTAATAGCATTTCTTTTTTTGGCACTGTTTATGACCGTTTCGGCATCTTCCACCCCGCAAGAGCAACAATTTCTTGAAGCATTTCATCAAGCATTAGCTTCTCAGCGTTTTGATCGTATGATTCTGAGTCAATATCAGGGCGAGATAGAAGCTTTAGAGAAGATGACTTTACGCATGATTCGATTACAAGATGAATGGATGCTGAATGTTCTGTATCGCTTTAAAGCTCAAGATGTGACCAAAAATTTTCCAATTGATGAAGCTGATCCGTTGGTGAGTAAATTGGTCAGTGAATGCAAACAAGCCAATCTTTTTACATTGGACAGCGAGTTACAGCTCAAGAAAAATAAGAAAAAAGCGATCTTAACTCAAAGTAAAAAGGCTTCAGTCTCCAAGATCATTGAAAAATCACACGACCGTCAAAAACACCGTTTTGTTGAGCAAGAAAGTTATTTTCTTCAACCGTTGGGTATTACGGATCAAAAAGAACAAATTATTCCAAGCATGGCGCGTAAGTGGAAACAGATTAATAAATTTGTTGAGATTTGCTCAGGCGCATTAAACCAAATTCAAGTTGATCAGCAGCTCAACGTTGTCGATTTTGGCTCAGGTAAAGGTTATCTCACCTTTGCACTGTATGACTACTTACAAAAAAATGATTATAATCCTTATGTTACAGGTGTGGAACTGAACGAGAAAATGGTGCAATTCTGTCAAGATGTTGCCCGTAAATCAGATTTTAAGCATTTAGATTTTTTCCAAGGAGATGTACGAACTTACTCGCCTGAAAAACTCGATGTCATGATTGCGTTGCATGCCTGTGATGTAGCAACTGATTTTGCGATTCATACCGGTATTCGATTGAATGCGCAAATGATTATGTGCGCGCCGTGCTGCCACAAAGAGTTGAGACCTCAAATGCAAAGTCCCTCTGTATTAAAACCAATGTTGCAGTTTGGTATTCATGAGGGGCAACAAGCTGAAATGCTGACAGATACAATTCGAGCGCTATTGTTAAAAGCCTATGGTTACGAGACTAAAGTTTTTGAATTTGTGGCTTTGGAACATACTAGCAAAAATAAAATGATTTTAGCCACCAAGCGCAAAGATTTGAACGCACCAGATCAGCAAGTGTTAGATCAAATCATTGCATTAAAAAATATGTATGGTATTCAAAAGCACTCATTAGAGTTGCTTCTAAAAGGTGAGTGGGAGCAACAAAATATTGGTGAAAAGTGCTAACACCCCTTTGGGAATTAACATATGAGTACTGTCTTTGATGTTCAAGTAGGTTCATGGTCGCAATTAAAGTGCTACGCGATGCAGATACGAGAGCAAGTATTTATTCTGGAACAACTAATTTCACCTGAAGACGAATGGGATATGGAAGATGAGACATCGATTCATTTCGTTGTTTTCCATGAAGGTGAGGCAATCGCCACGGCTCGACTACTTCAAAACCATAGTATTGGAAGGGTAGCAGTCATAAAGGCTTATCGAGGAAAAGGTGTTGGGTTTGAGCTCATGAAATTTATAATTGAGTTTGCTCAAAGGGAAAAGCGACCAACCTTGAATCTTTCTGCTCAAGTTCATGCATTACCATTTTATCAACGTTTAGGGTTTGAGCCCCAAGGTAAGGAATACTTAGATTGTGGTATTCCTCATGTTTATATGACGATGCAGCTTGAATAAAAAAACGGAGCCAATGCTCCGTTTTTTCATCACAAATATCAATGACTATGTGAACCTGATTCACCATCATGTGTATGACTGTGTTCGCCCATTGCTGCGTGTTCATCTTCAGTCATATTGTGTTCAGTTGCACTAGCTTGAGCAGCTTTGTTGGCTTCTATTTTTGCTGCTGCTTCTTCAGACATCACAGGTGATGCTTTGAATGCATGATGTTCACTGGTTTCTGTTCGTTGTTTACTTGGCATATAGTCAGGTTCATTTTCAATGGCTATATAGAAAATCACCATAAATATAATACTTAAAATGATCGCGATAATTAGCGCTTTCCAACCCCAAGGAGATTTTTCTGGTGAAGAGTGATCAGTCATAATGCTATACCAAGTTGGGTAAAATGAATCTGAGAATATGTTACTTTATAACACAGAATAGAAATATAGAAATGTTCACAACAAAATATTGTTGTATTTATAAGCATATTTTAATGATCACTATGTAAAAGCTGAAATGTTCGAATAGATCAGGCTTAGTGATATAAATGCCATAATTGATGCTAATAATTTCATAATGATATCCATTTTTCTTTGAGAACATAAATATTTCATAATGATGATAGCCAAAGAAATATACAGTCCTCCAATCAAAACTAAGACGAACATCGTCGCGACATATACACTAAAGATCTGCTCTAAGCTGAACATGGTATTAGCGGAAAGAAATGGGGGTAATAGTGCAATGTAAAACGTCATCGTTTTAGGATTGCTCATTGTGACAAGTAGGCCTTGTCCATAGGAGGTTTTGTAAATTTTTTTATTTGTTGGTGAAAAATTGAAATGATTTTGGTTCATTTCACGGATATTGGATGCCCAAATTTGTATTGCTATGTATAGTAAATAAAATGCACCAATCATGATAATGATCTGAATAATTTTAGGATCTATAAATTGGTGAAGAAATTTAATAAAGATAAGAGATAAGGTTAAATATAAGAAATCACCTGTGATTAATCCAAATAGAGTAAACCAGCCATGCATTTTGGTATTTTTAATTGTATTAATTAGAATTGTGATCATACCTGGCCCGGGTACAGCGGCAGCAATAGTCAGAGCTAAAAGATAAGTGCAAAAGTTTTGTTCTACAAACATGGATATCTTGTTTTTTGTGAAGGTAAGAACATTTTCAATCAAATACAAAGCACAAAGTGATCGTTTTCGTTTGCCTTTTCTATTGATTGAGGTATATCCTTTCTATAAATAAAATAAAAAAGGTTAGAATTTTCATTATGAACTTTGATAGATTTGACAAAAAAATTTTAAGACTACTTCAACAAGATTCACGAGTGACCAATCAAATACTGGCGGAACAAGTCGGTATTTCTCCATCACCATGTTGGCGTCGTGTTAAACGATTAGAAGACAAAAAAATTATCAAAGGATATGGTGTTAACCTTGATAGAAGAAAAATTAATTTGGGTGTAATGGTCTTTATACGAGTGTCAATTGATAGACATAGTGAAGTTGAAGCCAAAAAATTTGAAGAAAAGGTTCTAGAGTTAGATAACGTAGTCGCTTGTTATAGTATTGGCGGAGATGCAGATTTTTTGCTTCAAGTTGTGTCTCGAGATCTCGATACTTATGCAGATTTTGCTATGAAAACAATTAGAAGACTCCCTGGTATCAAGGAAATGCAGAGCATGTTTACGCTCAAAGAGATTAAGACTTTTAAGGGATTTCCAGTTACTTTAGATTGAAAAACCTCTCCGAAGAGAGGTTTTTAGTTTATATCAATCAAATCGACTGACCAGACTGAACTTTGTCCTTGAGGAGTTGAGGTGCTTTAAAACGCTCACCATACTTCGCTTCAAGCTGATTCGCGCGGTCAAGCGCTTGTGCGAGTCCATATTGATTGAGGAACTGTAAAGCGCCGCCAGTCCAAGGGGCGAATCCTATGCCAAAAATAGAACCGATATTTCCATCAATGACAGACTCTAAAACACCCTCTTCAAGACAACGTAAGGTATCTAAAGATTGCACAAACAAGAAGCGATCAATCATTTCTTGCTCAGAAATATCAGTCTCTTTCGTCCAATGGTTTAAACCATCCCAAAGGTATTTTTTACCACTTTCAGGATATTCATAAAAACCAGCACCAGCAGCTTTCCCTTTACGCCCAAACTCATGGATCATTTGCTTTAAAACATCTTCAGCAGGGGAGTATGGTAAATCTTTGCCTTCAGCCTGAAGCGCTTTACGCGTTTCGTTGGTCACATGCTCAGACAAGGTTAATGCGACTTCATCTTGGATTGCTAATGGACCGACTGGCATACCTGCTTTTAAAGCAGCCATTTCAATTTTGGCTGGATGTACTCCCTCAGCCAGTAAACGCAAACCTTCGTTGACAAAAGTACCAAATACGCGGCTGGTGAAGAAACCACGACTATCATTCACAACGATAGGTGTTTTTCCAATTTGTTGAACATAATCATAGGCTTTAGCTAGTGTCTCAGCTGAAGTCTCTTTACCTTTAATAATTTCAACCAACTGCATTTTATCAACAGGGCTAAAGAAATGCAGTCCAATAAAGTTTTTCGCATCTTTACTTGCTGTTGCAAGACCTGTGATCGGTAAGGTGGATGTATTAGAAGCCATCACACCGCCGTCAACTAAATATTGCTCAGCTTCTTGAGTTACTTTGGCTTTGAGTTCTTGATTTTCGAATACAGCTTCAATGATTAAATCACAGCCTTGTAGATCAGATGCATTCGCTGTAGGGGTAATGAGAGATAAAATTTGTTCGCGTTTTTCAGCAGTCATTCGACCTTGTGAAACACGTTTATCTAACAGTTTTTGACTATACGCCTTACCTTTTTCTGCATTTTCAATCGATACATCTTTAAGGACGACTTGAATCCCCTTAATCGCTGTCGAGTAGGCAATGCCAGCCCCCATCATTCCAGCGCCTAAAACACCTACTTTGGTCGCTTGCCATTTTGCAGGCTCTTTAGGGCGGCTTTCACCTGATTTGATTGCATTCAGTCCATGCCAGAAAGTACCAATCATGTTTTTCGCAACTTGACCAGTTGCCAGATACGTAAAATAGCGAGACTCAATAGTTAATGCAGTATCAACATCTACCTGAGCACCTTCAACGGCAGCAGACATAATGGCTTCAGGGGCTGGATAGCAACCTTTTGTTTTGTCACGCAACATTGCTGGTGCAATCGCAAGGACTTGAGCCACTTGAGGTGATGATGGCGTACCACCTGGAATTTTGTATCCTTTAACATCGAATGGTTGTTGAGATTTTGGATTTGCTTTAACCCAAGCAATCGCTTTATCCATGAGCTCTTGTTCAGAATCAGCCGTATCTTGAATTAAGCCTAGAGATTTTGCTTTTTCTACACCAAATTGTTTACCTTCCATTAAGAAAGGAAAAGCATTCTGCAAGCCGAGCAGTCGTACCATACGCACGATACCACCGCCACCTGGTAACAATCCTAAGGTAACTTCAGGTAGACCAAATTTCGCTTTAGGATCATTTAATGCAATACGAGCATGACAGCCTAGTGCGATTTCCCAACCACCACCGAGAGCTGTTCCATTTAATGCAGCAACAACAGGTACACCCAAGGTTTCAATATATCGGAATTCCGCTTTCATTTTTTGGATCATGCCAAAGAATTCAGAGGCGTGTTCTGGTTGAGCTTGAATCAACTCATCCAAATCACCGCCTGCAAAAAAGGTTTTCTTTGCAGATTTAAAAATGATACCTGTAATGCCAGATTCGGCTTTCAGTTTTGTTACCGTCTCTTCCAAAGCAACTCGGAAATCTGCATTCATGGTATTGGCAGACTGATTAGGTGAGTCTAAGGTGAGAATAACAATGCCATCAGCATTTTTTTCAAATTGAATTGCACTCATTATTCTTCTCCTTATACCAATTCAATGATCGTTGCGATACCCATACCACCACCTACACACAGTGTAGCCAAGCCACGTTTTTTACCTTGACGCTCAAGTTCATCGAGCAACGTACCTAAAATCATGGCACCTGTCGCACCGAGTGGATGACCCATTGCAATTGCACCACCATTTACATTGACTTTTGCAGGATCGACATTGAGTTCATTAATAAAGCGCATTACTACAGCCGCAAACGCCTCGTTCACTTCAAATAAATCGATATCATCAATGGTTAAGCCAGCTATTTTCAAAGCTTTGCGTGCCGCAGGTGCTGGACCAGTTAACATGATTGTTGGATCAGTTCCGACAAGCGCAGTTGCTAATACTTTGGCACGTGGTTTTAAGCCTTGTTCTTGAATCGCTTTTTCAGATGCAAGTAGAACAACAGCAGCGCCGTCTACAATGCCTGAAGAGTTTCCTGCATGGTGAACGTGATTAATCTTCTGAGCTTCTGGATATTTTTGTAATGCGACTGCATCAAATCCCATACCGCCCATCATTTCAAAGCTTGGATTTAATTTGGCTAAGCCTTCAACGGTAGTCGTTGGTTTGATGAACTCGTCTTTATCTAAAACGACAACGCCAGCTTTATCTTTTACTGGTACAACTGATTTATTGAAGTAACCATTCGCTTGAGCCGCTGCTGCTTTTTTTTGTGAATCTGCAGCAAAAGCATCTACATCAGCACGAGAGTAGCCATCTAAAGTTGCGATTAAATCAGCACCAATCCCTTGTGGAACAAAGGTAGATTTCAGGTTTGTTTCTGGATCGAGTGCCCATGGTCCACCATCGGAGCCCATTGGAATACGCGACATTGACTCTACACCACCTGCAACGACAACATCTTCCCAGCCTGAACGAACTTTCTGTGCAGCAAGATTGACAGCTTCTAGTCCTGAAGCACAAAAACGGTTGATTTGAACGCCTGCTACATCATCATTCCAGCCTGCTGCAATTGCAGCAGTTTTAGCGATATCACCGCCTTGATCACCAATTGGAGTTACACAACCCAGTACGATGTCATCGACTTTAGAAGTATCGAGTTGATGGCGAGTTTGAAGTTCATTTAACAGCGTTGTGAGTAATGTGATTGGTTTTACTTCATGTAAAGAACCATCTTTTTTTCCTTTTCCGCGTGGTGTGCGAATGGCATCAATGATGTAAGCCTCGCTCATAATAGTTCCTTTTTTATAGGTTGAAATTGTTATGGTGTTTTGAGTGTAGATGATCTATGTGATTGTGCAATGACGAGAACGGATGAGTCGTTTGATATTTTTGGTCACTGAAAAATTAAGTGTTTTAAATTGTGAAATGAAAGTTTTTGACGAATTAAAAAAAATTTGTATTGCGAATGCTTTGATTATAATTTTGCTCTATCAAATCTTTGGCGCTTGATATGGCAAGCTTTACACCATAAGAACCTTCATCATCTTTATCAACATACCAACCACCGTTAATTACAGCGGGCACTTTTTTATTGATAATCTGCCCTTTCAGCTTTTCAGCTTCTAATTTACTTAAATAGCCAACTGTTAATCCGTTGATTTCAACTTTGATTGCATTTGGATCGTATTGGTTAAATGGTTCTGACAGAACATGAGCAGTACATTCATGAAATTTAGATACAGCTTTTTTTTGACCAGCTATTTTAAGTAAATTTTTTTGATATGCATTTTCTCCGACAATATTATAAGTGTACTGTATATCAGCTTGAGGTCGAGAGTTGTGCGATTTTACACTGTAAAAATAAATTGCTATTCCAATCAAAATTGAGATTAAGATTGCAGTAAGTGTCATCTTATTATTCCTTTAAATATTACGAATATTTTAATTTCAACTTGAATATTTTTGTTAAATAAGCACTTAAATCCATATGTAAAAAAAAGCCTGAACAATGTCAGACTTTTTTATGTTTGAATAAATTAATGATAACCATGTAATTGACGATACAGTCCTGGTGTTACCCCTGTCCACTTTTTAAATGCTCGGTGGAAGGTACTGGTTTCACTAAAGCCGACTTGTTGTGCCACATCTTCTAAAGTTAAAGATGGGTTTAACAGTAAGTGAATTGCAGCGTCTCGACGTAAGGCATCTTTTACACCTTGATAGCTCTTACCTTCAGCAGCTAAGCGACGGCGAAGCGTCTGTGGTGATAAATAAAGCATGGCTGCAACATCATTTAATGTTGGCATTTCTTCACCAATTTGGCTCTTCAATACTTCACGAATACGTGATGTGAGCGAATTGGTATTTTTGAATTTCACCAACAGTTTCGCTGGAGCACCTTTTAGAAACTCTTCCAAGGTGTTTTCATCTTGGCGAATTGGAAGATCTAAGTAGTCTGCAGCAAATGTGATTTCAGTACGAGCTGAATCAAATTGGATTACTGGCGCAAAAAATAACGCATCATATTCATCTGCATGTTGTGGGCGTGGATATGAAAAATGTACACGCTCTAACGGGATACGACGCTCAATGAGCCACGATGCCAAACCATGCCAGATCATGAGCATACTTTCAGTAATGAAATGGTCAGGATCCATTGTTTTTGGAATGAGTGGAACTAAGCGTGCTTCATGCTTATCGCGCTCTAAAGTCACAGACCACTCATCACCAAATAACTTGTAGAACTGTGATGATAACTCAAGCGCATCACCTAAAGTTTTGGCATGTATGATCAATTGACACATGATCGCAAAGGTCCCTAAGCGACGTGGCTGGATATCAAAACCAACGTGTTCATCTTGGGTGACCATCCACAGCATTTTAACAAAGCGTGTGTACTGCTCAGGAGAAATACGTGCTTTAGGTTGGCGGAGTAGTTCAGCTTCAATGCCGACATGTGAAAGTAAAGTGTCAACATCCATCCCTAGACGTTTTACCCCAGTCAGGGCTGCATTCACAAAATGGATACTTATCGTATCGCGACTCATGTTAAATCCTTCAGTCTCTTTGATGTTCACTGCTACTTGACCTAAATGACACAAAAAATAATTTAATTGGCAATTATCACTAGAGTAATTGCTCTTTTACATCATAAATTGCCGAAATGATCAAGGTAAATGGCTGAACATGACATTGTTAATCTTGTTTTATATTTCTATTATGGGTGAAAAATCAACATATTCTTGGTGAAAATAACAATGACAGCTGCATTAAAGGGATTGAAAGTTTTAGATTTTTCCACATTATTACCCGGACCCTTTGCGACCTTGTACTTAGCAGATCTAGGGGCAGAGGTGGTCCATATAGAGTCACCAAATCGACCAGACCTTGTCAGAATGTTGCCACCTTATGCAAATGGTCAAGCCACGGCGCACAGTTATTTGAATCGTAACAAGCAGTCGATTGCCCTAGATTTAAAAGATAGTCAGAGTATTGAACTCATTAAATCAAAAATTTCAGAATACGATATCGTCATTGAGCAGTTCCGTCCTGAAGTGATGCGACGTTTAGGACTCGACTATCAAACTTTATCTGAAATAAACCCACGTCTGATTTATTGTTCAATAACAGGATATGGGCAAACAGGTCCTTATAAAGATAAAGCGGGACATGACATTAATTATGTTTCGCTTTCAGGGATTGCTGGACATTCAGGTCGACAGGAAAATGGACCACCACCAATGGGGATTCAAATTGCAGATGTCGCAGGCGGTTCTTTACACGCAGTGATCGGCATTTTAACAGCCGTGATCGAAAGGCAACGAAGTGGTTTAGGTCAATATATTGATATCTCTATGACGGATTGTGCGGTGACTTTAAACAATATGGCCGCGGCAGCTGTACTTGCAGGTGGGCAGAATCAGTACCCTGAAAATGAACATCTGAACGGGGGAACATTTTATGACTATTATCAAACGCAAGACGGGCGCTATATCTCAATTGGAAGTTTAGAACCTCAATTTATGACAGGTCTGGCAACTGTATTAGAACTGCCTATCTTATTGGAAAAAGGAACTTCATTTGATGTTGAAGATCGAAAAGCAGTCAAGACTGCCATCGCTGATAAAATCAAGGAAAAAAGTTTTGATGTATGGCGTAAAACATTTTCTGAATTAGACGTATGTGTAGAACCTGTGTTAAATCTAGACGAAGCTCTGACGTCAGATTTGGCTCAACAACGTGCTTGGACAGTGGATGTACCTCTAAGGAAAGATGCAAATGAGGTAGAAAAACAGTTGGCTTGCCCAATTAAATTTTCAAGATCCAAGGCACAGTATCATTATATCGGCCAAACGCTGGGTGAAGGGAACTGGTAGTCAAAGTATTGAATATATGAAAAAAAAGAACCGATCTGTATCGGTTCTTTAATCTATGTTTTCATACAGTAAATGAAATACTTTAGACTAAAGTCTATAATTGTCATGGAATGAAATTAGGCTGAGTCCCAATGGATTTAATTCAAGTAAATGGTCAACCGCGCTATGGGCGTTTTACAGAATTGCCAAGTGCAATTTCTGTCTCAAAATATATTTATAAAACGCCATATGGCAAAGTGCTCAAAGGATGGAGAAAAAAACTTAAATATAAGAAATTTAAGTTTTGTAGTATCCAACATGAGCATTACAGCATTGGGATGGCTATCGTCGATATCGCTTGGGCGGGACATGGTTTCATCTATATTTATGACCATAACACCGGACAAGTCGTCGAGTGGAATGCGATTAATGTATTGGCACGCAGTACGGTTCTAGATGAACAGCCACTATTTAATCATAGCCATTTTCAACATGGAAAAATCCAACTCGATATCCAACATGCCAATGGTGTTCGTTATATCAAAGTGATCAAACATGGTGAAGAAAAACTGTCTGCACGAATCTTTTGTGCTGGAACAGATCCTTTGTCGATGTGCAGTCCTACTGGTATAAATGGTTGGACCTATACTCAGAAACTAACTACATTGGCCGTTGAAGGGTATTTCATTAATAAACAAAAAGAAAAAATTGAATTTAACTCACGAACTTTTGCTTCGCTTGATGATACTTGCGGTTTTCTAAGACCTGAAACGGCTTGGTTTTGGCTATCTTCTAATTTTTGGGATGCGCAAGGAAACCGTGTGGGTTTGAATCTTGCCTCTGGCGTGAATGAAAGCTTTGGCAATGAAAACTGTTTGTGGATTAATGGGCGCCTTTATGCGTTGACGGATGTTCTTTTTGAAATGCAAAATGATCAGATGTGGACCATACGATCTATGGATGACAAATTACAATTGACCATTGAAACAGGCTGGCGCCGTTATGAAAATCTTAATCTTAGAATGGTAGGCAGCCAGTTCAGTCAGTGGCAATCTAAAATTACGGGTTTTATTATTTCAGATGATGGTCAGCATATTGAGCTTAATCAAGAGTATGGACTATTAGAGCAACATTACGCTAAATGGTAATGGCGTCATAACAACAAAAAAGTCCGATTGATCGGACTTTTTTACATTCTTTTTTATATCGCAGCTTGCCAAAAAGCTTCACCTGCTTGAAGTGGATCTTGAGTTTCAGCGAGCGTATCAACCCAAACTTGGTATTGATGAATAATAGGGTGTTGGTTTGGGTGGAAATCAGGTTTAAACCAGTCTAAATATTCTCGTTTTTTTGCCGTTAAAATGCCATCTTTTCCAAGCAACCATTTCAAGCCTTGAGCAAACATTTTTAACCTTTCAATTCGAGTAAAGCCATCTTGTTTGAGAAGTCCATGTGTTCTTTGCATGGTAAATCCAAACATCATAAGCGTAACTAAAACCAAGGCGGTATAACGTGTAAGGTTTGAAGTCTGCGCTACCTCGATCATGACATCATAAGCTACATCGCGATGTTCCATTTCTTCAATACTATGCCATGCAAATAAACCACGGACAAAAGGATGTGCATGGGCCATCGTACTTTTATGACTGAAAAAGGTCGTTGCCATTAAAGCGGTTAAGTGTTCGCATGAAGCGGTAATCGCAATATTAAAACGATCAGGATACCTTTTTAACGCATGTTTGAAACGTTGATTGACTTGATGAATATATTTTTCAATTGGCATACCTTGCTCAATTAAAATTTTATTCATTTTGTCATGGGCAATACCGTGTTGCGCTTCTTGTTGAATAAAGTCTTTCACACGTTTGGCTAAGACAGGATCTTTAATATGCGGTTGAAATAGTCGGACACACTGTATGAAATATCGTTCTCCATCTGGAAATGTCAAACTCAAAGCATCAAATACACGTGTTTTAAAAGGATCGTTGTTAAACCATAATCGTGGTACTTCGTTAAGTCGGAAATCAAGGTGCTTACGAATCACTGGATGGTATGTGGTAATTGCATTCATTTTATTTTTATCACTTATGCAGAAAGAACAAGTATGTAAAAAAATCACATTAAGGTCATTATCTCTACAGGACAAAAGAAGAGAGAAGGAGATTAAAACTGTAAGTAATGTCGGCTAAATCATCCGAATAAAAATGATTTAGCCAGTAATAGAAATACTATCGAGCTGCTTGCCAGAATGCTTCACCAGCTTGAATTGGATCATTGGTCTCGGCTAATGTTTTTACCCATACATCATATTGGGCAATCACAGGATGTTGGCTTGGATGGAAGTCTTTTTTAAACCAATCTAGGTATGGACCTTTCATTCTCGTTAACATGCCATTTCGACCGATAAACCATGGAAGTCCTTTGACGGTCATTTTGAAACGGTCTAAACGACTAAATCCGTCATACTTCAACATGATATTGGCACGATAAGTTGTAAATCCAAGCATCATGAAAGTTGTAAATGCCAAAGCAAATTGTCGAGTAAGTTCTGGAACATCACCGACTTGTTTCATGACATCAAAAGCCACATCACGATGCTCCATCTCTTCGATAGCATGCCATGCTAAAAGCGCGCGCACATAGGGGTGAGCATCTTCAAGGGTTGCTTTTTGACTATAAAAAGTATCAGCCATTAATGCAGTTAAGTGTTCGGCTGCAGCAGTCATGGCAATATTATATTGAGGTGAACGACGTGTCAGTTCGAATTTAAAAATTTTGTTAAGAACCTTAATAAATTGATCGACAGGCATACCTTGATCTTTCATGACCTGATTCATCTTGTCATGCGCAATTCCATGCTGTGCTTCTTGTCGAATAAAATCTGCGACGCGTTTTTGTAATTCAGGGTCTTTAATTTTATCTCTAAATAATCGAACTGATTCAATGAAGTAGCGCTCTCCGTCTGGGAAAGTTAGACTCAATGCATCAAACATACGGGTTTTGAATGGATCTCCACCAAACCAAAAACGAGGAATTTCTGAGAGCTTGAAATTGAGATTCGTGCGTACGACAGGATCAACCTGATATTTTACCAATGCGTTCATCTTATTTTCATTCATCCGCTTTAGATCGTTTAAGTATGTATGGCATTGGTCTGATTGTTTTGACAGTACTTGCCATTTTTTATACATTTTACGACAAATGAAAATGAATAAAGTCAATTTTGCCTAAAGGAATAGTGCATCGTGAAAGATATTCAAATACCCAATGGATATTTCCATTTATGGCAAACATTTATTCAAGTGAAACAGCTCGATAAAGAGATAAAGACTGCGTTAAATCAGGATGTTGATACGCTGAATAAAATTTTGGCAGCACCGATTGCCATGCAATCATCATATTCTTTTTTCTTAAAACTTAACTCTCTCACGCAGGTTTATTTGAATCGCGCCAATTATATTTTTGAAATGGCTCAATATGTGAAACCTGAGCATTTTGGTGTGCTTGGATATATGGCGACACGAAGTGAGACGGTGGCGGAAGCACTGAACTATATTTTAAGATTTAGCCGCTTGGTGATTGATGGTGAAGAGATTACACCCATGCAGATTCACCAGAACGGTGAAATACTGATTTTAAGCTGGCCGTTTATTTGTGATGACTATAATTTTATCAATGAGCTGACGAATGCCATGATGGTTTCATTGGCAAAGCAAATATTAGTGCATGATACCTTTCCACTGTATAAAGTGATCATGGCGCATGAAGCTATCGCACCATTGTATGAATATCAAAAGTTCTATGGTTGTCAGGTAGAGTTCAGCCAAGTTGAATATCAGTTTCAAATTCGCACTCAGGGGTTGCAGCTAAAACCCCAACAAGCAGATCCTTCACTTATGCAATTGTTGGTTCAACAAGCGGAAGAGGCGATTGCATCAAAACCCGTGCAATCGAGTCTTGATCGGCAACTCCACTTAATTATTGCTGAGTATTTGCGTATTCGTCACGAAGCGCCAAAGATTGAAGATATTGCGACAGAATTATGTTTGTCGGTGAGGACTTTGCAACGACAATTAAAAGATCGCGGAACATCATTTAAACGCATACTTGAGCAAGAGCGGATGTCACAATGTGAGCGCCTATTAAATCAGGGGCTAGAGTTAACGGATATCGCAGTGCAACTCGGTTACTCAGATCAGTCTGCGCTTGCTAGAGCATTTAAAATGTATAATGGAATAACGCTGTTGCAGTTTAAAAAACAACTTAAACAACGACCAACTCACCACCATAATCTAAGTTAGATTATGGAAATAAAAAAGGTAAGCATGTAGCTTACCTTTAAAGACTTCACTTTTATGCCAGTCTAAAATTGATTCATCTGTATTTTGGGATATCTAAAAGCAATGGAGAGTATAGCAATCACCGCTAAGATCCAGCAGTAATAAACGTTTTGGATCATTTCCATTGGCGATAATTTTGCAATTGAACATGCCAATAATAATTGTGCGCCAAACGGAATTAAGCCTTGAACAACACAAGAAAAAATATCCAACAAAGCAGCCGAGCGTTTTGGGTCAACACCATATTCTTTAGCAACTTCACGTGCCATATCGCCAGATAGAATAATGGCAACCGTATTATTTGCCACAAAGAAATTAGACAAGATTACCAGAAGGCAGATTCCGATTTCACCAGCTCTTTGCGTTCCCACTTTGAATAAACGCGTAAGTTGATAAATGCGTTGTATTAGCCACTCTAAGCCACCTTCTTTTCGCATAAGGGCAGAAATACCACCGAGTAACATTGAAAGCAATGCGACTTCAAACATGCCCAAAAAGCCATCGTAAATCGCAATATTTAATTTAAGTAGGTTAAAGTCGGGGGCTTGAATCAGACCGACGAGTCCAGACATAACAATGCCCAGCATAAGTACAGCCAACACATGTAATCGGGTAAAAGCCAAAGCAAATACAGCTAAATAAGGCAAAATCAGCCAAAAATTATAGTCATTGAAAGAAACTTGTTGCGTATCACGACTCATCACAAAATAAATCAAAATCGTGAAAAGTGCTGCTGGTACTGCAATCCATATATTGACTTTAAATTTATCTTTTAGTTCTACACGTTGACTACGAGTTGCGGCGATAGTGGTATCTGAAATCATTGACAAGTTATCACCAAACATGGCTCCTCCAACCACAGCACCAATCGCAACAACAGGATTTATATCGGTGACTTGAGTGAAGCCAAATGCGATCGGCGCACAAGCAGCGATAGTACCCATCGAGGTGCCCATCGCAGTAGCAATAAACGCTGAAATAACAAAGAGCATTGGCAGGACAAAAGCCGAAGGAATGAGAGATAAACCTAATTGTACTGTTGCATCAACACTACCAATGGCACTACTAATACTGGCAAAAGCACCTGCCAGCATAAAGACCATAAACATTAAAATAAGATTAGGATGGCTTGCCCCACGGAGAAACTCATCTATACCTGTATTTAATTTGCCACGATAAAGTAATACCGCAAGAATGAGGGCAGGGATAGCAGCAATGGGTGCTTTAATTTGGTAGAAGGCAAACTCAGTGCCAATCAGAGTGTGATAAATACCGCTGCCCAAAAAAATGGCTAAAAACACAATAAGCGGTAGAAGGGCAAGCGCTCGCGAAGAAGCTTTGCCTGGGGAGATTGTGGTCATAACATAAGAAATAAAAGAGTAAGCATGTATAGTATAGAACAGCTTTGGCTAATTCAGAAAAGTTAAAATGTAAGTGCTAAGCTATTTGTTTTTAAACATTTTTAATCAATAAACATAAGTTCATATAAATATTCATGATTTAGAAAAAACAGAAAAAATCGAGCTTTTTGATCATTGTTAAAAAAATCAAAACATTGATAAATATGCACTTGGAATACTTAACTGAAAAGAGTGTTTGGTGCTTTTCATCACACTCTGTTCAATGAGTAAAAAATAGCGTTACAATGGGCCGTCTTGTATTTTACAAAACCAACTCCTCAATTCTATACAATTCAAGGAAAGTACATCCCTATGTCACGTTTAGCCACACGATTTGCACAGCTTAAATCTCAACAGCGTAAGGCTCTAGTTTCTTATGTCATGGCAGGTGACCCTCATCCACACGTAACGGTTCCTTTGTTACATCAAATGGTGGAAGCAGGTGTGGATGTAATTGAACTTGGCTTACCATTTTCAGATCCAATGGCCGATGGTCCAGTGATTGCACTTGCGGCTGAGCGTGCATTGGCAGCCGGTACAAATACATTGGATGCATTGGAAATGGTCAAGCAATTCCGTGAAAAAGACACAGATACACCAGTGGTGTTGATGGGTTATTTGAATCCTGTAGAAGTCATTGGATATGAAAAATTTGTATCAACTGCTCATGACTGTGGTGTGGACGGTATTCTGTTGGTGGACTTACCACCTGAAGAAGCACAAGCGCTCGATGTTGTCTTGAAAAAGTTTGATATGGATCAGATCTTCTTGTTGGCGCCAACATCTACAGATCAACGTATTCAACATGTCGCTAATCAAGCGAGTGGTTTTATTTATTACGTGTCTTTGAAGGGTGTAACAGGTGCAGCGACTTTAGATGTGAATGAAGCTGCTCAACGCATCGAAAAAATCAAGTCGATGACGGATGTACCTGTTGGTGTAGGTTTTGGTATTAGTGATGCAGCCTCTGCAAAAGCAATCGGAAGCGCAGCGGATGCGGTCATTGTTGGTAGTGCTTTTGTTAAACCATTTGCACAGACAACTCCTGATCAAGCAGTTGAACAGGCGGTCAATAAAGTCAAGGAGCTTCGAGCAGCGCTCGATGAGTTAGTATGAATCAAGAAGTTAAATCAGGGAAAACTTTAGCACCTGCAACACCTTGGACAGATCGTTCAGTACCAGGTATTCAAATCCCTGATCAACAGCAATCGTTAAAAGCGACGTTTACTGAGCCTACGATTGAATGTCCAGAATGTCATGCTCTGGTGACTCGTACGGCGATGTCTTTCAATGCTTATGTTTGTCCTCAATGTGATGAGCATTTAAAAATGAAAGCACGTGACCGCTTAAATTGGTTCTTTGATCAAACCGCAAAAGAATTAGGTCAAGAGTTTGTTGCAAAAGACCCACTCAAGTTTGTGGATAGTAAAGCTTATCCTGTGCGTATGAAAGAAGCACAAGAGAAAACTGGCGAAACTGAAGCACTCGTGGTGATGGAAGGACAAATCAAAGGTTTATCATTAATCGCTTGTGCATTTGAATTTGATTTCATGGGCGGTTCGATGGGAACTGTAGTTGGTGATCGATTTGTACAAGCAGCAGAGCGTGCGATTGAAACCAAACAGCCAATGATTTGTTTTGCTGCCTCTGGTGGTGCTCGTATGCAAGAAGGAATGTTATCTTTAATGCAAATGGCACGTACGTCAGCTGCGATTCAAAAAATGAAAGATGCTCGTATTCCGTACATTGTTGTATTAACTCATCCAGTATATGGTGGTGTGACCGCATCTTTAGCCATGTTGGGTGATGTGCATATTGCTGAGCCTAAAGCAATGATTGGTTTCGCTGGTAAACGTGTCATTGAACAGACTGTACGCGAAAAGTTAGAAGAGCCGTTTCAACGTGCTGAATTCTTGCTTGATCATGGTGTAGTCGATCAAATTGTTCATCGTCACGCATTACGTGATACAGTTTATCGTATCGTAGCGAAATTGATGAATTTGCCTTGAACCTCACTGCTCCACTCAGTACAGATAATTTACAAACATGGCTCGATTATTGGAGCCATGTTCACGTTACAGGAATTGATTTAGGGCTTGAACGCGTCATTCCTGTGGCTGAAAAATTGGGCGTTACACACCCGCAAGCGAAAGTCATTACTGTCGCTGGTACGAATGGTAAGGGTTCAACAACCACAACCTTAGCTTCTATTCTGAATGCTCAAGGATATCAAGTCGGTTTGTATCAATCTCCGCATATCTATCGTTTCAATGAGCGTGTAAAACTCGCAGGTCAGGAAGTTTCAGATGAGCTTCTGATCGAAGCATTTGTTCAAGTTGATCAAGCACGACGTGAATGTGATTTAAGTTTATCTTTTTTTGAAGCAACAACCCTTGCAGCTTTTGTCATCTTCAAACAACAGAAATGTGATGTTTGGGTATTGGAAGTTGGACTTGGGGGACGTTTGGATGTTGTGAATGTCGTTAATCCAAATGTTGCGGTCATTACCAATATTGGATTGGATCACACAGATTGGCTGGGTGACACCATTGAAAAAATTGCTTTTGAGAAAGCGGGTATTATTCGTCCAGATATTCCAGTCATTTTTGGTGGGCAACAAATACTTCCAACATCAATTCAGGATAAAGTCATTGCATGTAATGCGACGCTGTCATGTCTAAATCAGGATTATTTTTATCAAGCAAATGGTGATGGTAAAACTTGGACATTTTCAAGTTCAGCACTGACCTTAAAATTACCATGTGGTCAGTTGGCCCTAGATAATGTTTCTACTGCCGTAGCTGCATTATTGGTCAGTGGATTGAAAATTTCTCAAACTGCACTAGAGCAGGGCATTATTCAAGCACATTTACCAGGTCGATTTGAAATAAGGGAAATCGCAGGAAAAACAGTGATTTTCGATGCGGGACATAATCCGCATGGTGTAGAATTTTTGTTAAAGCAATTGCGAAATTATTTAGAATACAATAAACAGTACACAGAAGTTATCGCTGTGTTTTCGATGTTAGCGGATAAAGATATAGATTCAGTCGTTAATTTATTGAAAAACACGGTATTTATGTGGAAAATTGCGCCGATGGATGTGCCTCGTGCAGCACCATTAAAACAATTAAAGTCAGCGCTTCAAGGTGAGACAGTACAACAGTATTCAAATGTACAGGTCGCATTTAAATCAGCACTTGAAGAAACAAAAAATAATCAGCTGATTTTGGTGTGTGGTTCGTTTCATACCTTAGAAGCGGTCTGGGAGTATTTAGAGAATGTCAATGAATAACAAACAACGCTGGATGGGTGGTGTTGTTTTATTGGGTGGTGGTGTTTTATTGGCAGCATTACTTCTAAAAGGCAAAGAAGAGATCCACCAAAATAATGTTGAACAACCGGTTGAAGCTGTTCAACAAAAAAAGAATGAACCTGAAGCAGTACAACTTCAACCTCTCACAGTTGATGTGGAAACTGAAAAGCGTTTACTTGAAGAGCAACGACGTGCTCGTGAGAAAGCTGTGGCAGAGCAAGAGGCGCGTGCTGCTGAATATTTAAGAATGCAACAAGAGGCCGAAGCTGAAGCCGCACGTCGCGCTGCTGAAGAATATGCTGCAATGAATGCTCGTCGAAACGCTGCTCAGCAAAGTTCAGACAATATTCCTCCTGAATTGGTTGAGGATGAAGCTGAAAAGAAAAAGCGTTTGGCTGAAGAAAATCGCATAGCTGAACAGAAGCGTTTAGCTGAGCAAAAAGAACAACAGGCGAAATCCTCAGAAGAACAAAAGCGTAAAGCCGAAGCAGAAAAACGTGCAGCTGAAAAGAAAGCAGCAGAGCAAAAAGCTGCTGAGGAAAAACGTAAAGCAGAAGAAGCGAAGAAGAAAGCTGAAGCTGATAAAAAAGCTGCAGAAGAGAAAAAACGCAAAGCTGCTGAAGAAGCGAAGAAAAAAGCTGAGGCAGAAAAAGCTCGTGATCTGCTGGAAAATGGAGATCGTCAATGGATGGTTCAAGTGGCATTGGCTGCGAATGAGGCGAATGCAGATGCGCTTGCGGCTAAGCTTCGTGCCAAAGGATATAAGGTAACGAAGAGTCCAACGTCGAAAGGTATTCGAATTATGGTTGGTCCATCTAAAGATCGTGATTCGGCAGATGCGTTACGTAAGAAAATTAACAGTGATGCAAGTTTAAATATGAAATCAGCATGGGTGATTGATTGGGTACCACTGGATAAGCGTCAGTAGTTTCTTGCTTTGTTTTAGAAAAAAGGATTCAAACTATAATTTGAATCCTTTTTTAAATTAATAGGTTAAAGAATATAAGCCATAATCAAAAAAAAGCCTATCTGAGGATAGGCTGAACGCTGAAACTTGATGGCTCGTCAAAATTAATCAAGATCAGGTTGAGGTGTTAAACGTAGATAAGGTGTCACTGCCTTGTACCCTTTAGGGAAGCGTTGTTGAATTTCATTTTCGTCTTTAATAGAGGGAACAATCACAACATCTTCACCATGCTGCCAGTTTGCAGGGGTTGCCACTTTATAGTTATCTGTTAACTGTAATGAATCTATAACACGTAAAATTTCATGGAAGTTGCGACCAGTTGACGCTGGATAAGTAATAATCAAGCGTACTTTTTTATTTGGATCAATGATAACAAGAGATCGGACGGTTAGGGTCTCGCTGGCATTGGGATGGATGAAATCATATAAAGTCGAAACTTTACGATCCTGATCAGCAATGATTGGGAAATTTACCGTGGTAGACTGAGTTTCATTGATATCTTTAATCCAACCATGATGTGATTCAACATCATCTACAGAGAGAGCAATCGCTTTAACATTACGTTTTTCAAACTCGTTTTTTAGCTTTGCTGTAAAACCTAATTCCGTCGTACATACGGGAGTGTAGTCGGCAGGGTGTGAAAATAAAACTCCCCAATGATCTCCTAGAAAATCATAAAAATTAATTACTCCTTCACTTGATTGCTGTTCAAAGTCTGGAGCGGTGTCACCTAAACGTAATGCCATATAAACCTCTATTTTTATCAAAACCTTAATGTGCTGAAATTAATATGGCGGAAACTCTTTATAATTAAAAATAGTGTTTTTTTATTTAGTTATGAGAAAAACAGATTTATTTGAATGTCTGAAGGCAAATAAACGTTCATAAATTTGAATTTGAACGATATATATTTCTGATCAAATTTGCTACATTAACTCGCCGTTGCTCATGCGTCATGGAAAATAATCCAGAAATTTTTTGATTGCATTTGTTTAAAACCCTTGTACTTCAAATTTCTAGCACCATAATAACGTTTGAGAAAAATCATTTTGATAAGTAAGTTTTAGAGAGTCTATATGTTGGCAAGTCTGATCGGAGGAATCTTCGGTACTAAAAACGAGCGCGAATTGAAGCGTATGCGTAAAATTGTCGAGAAGATCAATGCGCTCGAGCCGACGATATCTGTGTTAAGTGATGCAGACTTATCTGCAAAAACAGAAGAATTCAAACAACGTTATAAAAACGGCGAAAGTCTTGATCGCTTGTTACCAGAAGCTTTCGCAGTATGTCGTGAAGCTGGTAAGCGTATTATGGGTATGCGTCATTATGACGTACAGTTGATTGGTGGTATTACCCTACATGAAGGTAAAATTGCAGAAATGCGTACAGGTGAAGGTAAAACCCTAATGGGTACTTTGGCTGTATATTTAAATGCAATTAGTGAACAAGGTGTTCACGTTATTACTGTCAATGATTATCTGGCGCAACGTGATGCTGAGTTAAACCGTCCACTTTATGAATTTTTGGGATTATCTGTTGGGGTGATCTACTCCATGCAGAATCCTGTCGAAAAAGCAGAAGCTTATCGAGCAGACATTACCTACGGTACAAACAACGAATTTGGTTTCGACTATCTTCGCGACAATATGGTGTTCTCGTTAGCCGAGAAAAAACAACGTGGTCTTGCCTATGCGATTATCGATGAGGTTGACTCAATCTTAATTGACGAAGCACGTACTCCACTTATTATTTCGGGTCAAAGCGAAGATTCCTCACAACTTTACGCGGCAATGAATGCGATTCCGCCAAAGTTACATGCTCAAAAAGAAGAAAAAGTTGCAGATGGTGGGCACTTCTGGATCGATGAAAAGCAACGTTCAGTCGAAATTACAGAAGCTGGTTTTGAAGCCATTGAAAGTGAACTTATTGCGATGGGTTTATTGGCAGAGGGTGAAAGTCTATATTCTGCAGCCAACTTAAATCTTGTTCATCATGTCACAGCTTCTATTCGTGCACATTACTTGTATCATCGTAACGTGCATTATATCGTCCATGACGGTGAAGTGATTATTGTCGATGAAAATACAGGTCGTACGATGCCTGGTCGTCGTTGGTCTGAAGGTTTGCATCAAGCGGTAGAAGCAAAAGAAGGTTTAGAGATTCAACCTGAAAACCAAACGCTTGCAACGACCACATTCCAAAACTATTTCCGTTTATACCGTAAACTTTCAGGTATGACAGGTACAGCAGATACTGAAGCTGCTGAAATGAAAGAAATTTATGGCTTAGATGTGGTGTTGATTCCAACCCATCGTCCAATGATTCGTAAAGATCTGAATGACTTAATTTATTTGAATCGTAATGGTAAATACAATGCGATTATTGAAGAAATTAAGAAAATTCATGAAGCTGGTGTTGCACCGATTTTGATTGGTACGGCAACAATTGAAGCTTCTGAAATCTTATCGGATAAACTGAAAGAAGCGGGTATCGCACACGAAGTACTGAATGCCAAACAGCATGAGCGTGAAGCGGATATTATTGCACAAGCTGGCTCTCCACGTGCCGTGACTATTGCGACCAACATGGCAGGGCGTGGTACGGATATCTTGCTCGGTGGTAACTGGAAAGCGAAACTGGCGAAAATTGAAAATCCAACTCCTGAAGATGAAGCACGTTTAAAAGCAGAATGGGAACAAAATAACCAACTGGTGCTGAATTCTGGTGGTTTACACATTATTGGTTCTGAACGTCATGAATCTCGTCGTATTGATAACCAATTACGTGGTCGTTCAGGTCGTCAAGGTGATCCAGGTGTTTCGCGTTTCTTCTTATCGTTAGAAGATGATTTGATGCGTATCTTTGCGGGTGATCGTGTCGTCGCAATGATGCGTGCAATGGGTCTGCAAGAAAATGAAGCCATTGAACATAAAATGGTGTCTCGTTCGATTGAAAACGCCCAACGTAAAGTTGAAGCGCGTAACTTCGATATTCGTAAGAACCTGTTGAAGTATGATGATGTAAATAACGAACAACGTAAAATTATTTACTCACAGCGTGATGAAATTCTGGCAGAAAGTACTTTGCAAGAATACATCGAGTCAATGCATGAAGAAGTGATGAAAGGGGTGATTGAAACGTATATCCCACCTGAATCAATTCATGATCAGTGGGATGTCCCAGGTCTTGAATCTGCATTACGCTCAGACTTTAATATTGATCTTCCTGTGCAGCAATGGTTGGATCAAGATCGTCGATTAGATGAAGAAGCATTAGCACGTCGTATTACTGATGAGGTTTTACAACGCTATCGTGCGCGTCGTGAACAAATGGGTGCTGAATCTGCAGCAGTGTTAGAACGAAACTTTATGTTAAGTTCTTTAGATCGCCACTGGAAAGATCATTTAGCAGCGATGGATTATTTACGTCAAGGTATTCATTTACGCGGTTATGCGCAAAAGAATCCTGAGCAGGAATATAAGAAAGAAGCATTCAATCTGTTTGTAAATATGTTAGCTGTCATTAAGTCTGATGTTGTGACAGATCTTTCATTAGTACGTTTACCAACGCCTGAAGAGCTGGCAGAAATGGAAGCACAGCAGCAAGCTCAAGCTGAAGCGATGCAACTTTCACTTTCTCATGCTGAAGTTGATGGTTTAACAGGTGAGCAAACAGTTAATACTCAAGAATTGGATCAGAATGAAGTTGAGATTACGCCACCTCAAAGCCGTAATGCACCTTGTCCATGTGGTTCTGGTTTAAAATACAAGCAGTGTCACGGTAAAATCTAAATTTCATGAAGCAGAACTTAGGTTCTGCTTTTTTTATTTTATTATAGTGCTTGGTCAGTTCATGTGAATAAGCATTGCCAATTTTCTCAGTTAATGCTATTTAATTTTGCATGATTGAATATATGGAAGCGACAATGAAAAAAATACTAAAACCGGCTCTATTTGCAGTTTTTGCTTTACCAGCTTTTGCATTTGCCAATACTGATACAAAAACTGTACCTCTAGCGAAAGTTCAAGCAGCTGCGGGTGTTACTCAAGCACAAACTGAAGTTAAAAATGACTCCACAACGGTGATAAGTCCTCGCACTGGTATTCGTTACACACTTGGTAATACAGCTGGTCGACCAATCATTCTTCAAACAGCTGCAATAGCACCAGCAACTCCAGCTACAGCAAATCGTATTGTTGCATCAAATCCAGCTCTTTCAAGTTCAAGTCAAGAAAAAGCAAAACAAGCCTTATTGGAACAAACTGTATCTAATTAATTTTAGAATTTCGTACAAAAGCCAGTCTTTGACTGGCTTTATTGTTTTTAGGGATCGAGATTTATTTCAAATCATTCATTTCAATCAACCCTAATGCCTTATTCACTCGATTTTTTTTCTAATTTCTAATAAGCTTAGCCATCATTTTTTTTAATTCGGACAATCAAAAATGGCGGTGGGTGACGTATCAATGCCACAAATGCATGTGGTAAAGGGTGTAAGAATTGGCTCAGCAGAAGCGTATGTACGTTACCCAAATCGACGTGACTTGGTTGTATTTGAATTTGCACAAGGCACTCAAGTTGCAGGTGTATTTACCCAAAATGCTTTTTGCGCAGCGCCAGTACATATTTCAAAACTGCATTTGTCTCAAACAAATCCACGTTACCTTGTAATTAATACAGGCAATGCGAATGCAGGTACTGGTCCTACAGGTATGAAAAATGCAAAGGACACTTGTGCTGAATTTGCCAAAATTGCTGGTGTAAATGAGAACGAGGTTTTGCCATTCTCAACAGGCGTAATTGGTGAACAATTACCAATGGAGCGTTTGATTGCTGGGTTAAAACCAGCATTTGAGAGTCTTGAAGATGATGTATGGCCTCAGGCAGCATCAGGTATTATGACGACGGATACTTTACCTAAGGGGGCTTCTGAACAATTTGAAATTGACGGGGTTGTTTATACAATGACGGGGATTTCAAAAGGTGCAGGAATGATCCGTCCTAATATGGCAACAATGTTGTCTTTCGTAGCGACAGACGCGCCTATTGCTCGTGAATTGGTTCAAAAACTATTAAAAACCACGGTTGAACAATCATTTAATCGCATCACGATTGATGGTGATACATCTACTAACGACTCTTGTATTTTTGCAGCAACTGGTCAAGCAGGTGGTGCTGAAATTACATCTAAAGAAGATGCTGGTTACTCTGTTGTTTTAGATGTACTTACACGTGTCATGAAGCGCTTGGCTCAGTTGATCGTTCGAGATGGTGAAGGTGCAACCAAATTTATAACTGTTTCAGTTGAAGGTGGTGCAAATACGCAAGAGTGTTGTGACATCGCTTACAGCATTGCACATTCACCTTTGGTAAAAACAGCGTTCTTTGCTTCTGACCCTAACTGGGGGCGTATCTTGGCTGCAATCGGTTATGCTGGTGTCCCAGATTTAAATGTCGACAAAATCCAAGTATGGTTAGATGATGTCCAGATCTGTAAAGATGGTGGTGCAGCGGCAGATTACACAGAAGAGGCTGGTGTTAAAGTAATGAATCAATCAGAAATTACTATCCGCGTTGATTTGGGCCGTGGTTCTGCCAAAGATACGGTTTACACCTGTGATTTGTCATATGATTATGTCAAGATCAACGCAGATTATCGTTCTTAAATAAATTAAGCCTCCCTGTTGAGGCTTTTTATTTATCAAATTTTAATGATTGGTCAAATCCAATCGGTGTGTAATTGCTTATATTGATAAGCGCTATGGATAGAGATGCAAATAATGAATGATGCAACCAATTTAATTGCAAATGATGCGAAAGCAATTGTTCAAGCTCATTTAGACCTGATTGGTGAATCTAACAATCAAGATTTAACACCAGAGTTAAAGCAGCAAAAATTTGCTGAGATCCAGGCTGAATTGGAAAAGCGTAATGCGGTATTGGTTGCTCATTATTATTGTGATCCGGTCGTACAGGAGCTTGCGGAGCTTACTGGTGGTTGTGTTTCAGATTCACTTGAAATGGCACGTTTTGGACGTGATCATGATGCGACAACACTCGTTGTGGCTGGTGTGAAGTTTATGGGTGAAACTTCTAAAATTTTATCACCTAACAAAACCATTTTAATGCCTACTTTAGAGGCAACTTGTTCACTCGATCTAGGTTGTCCTGTAGATGAGTTTACCAAGTTCTGTGATGCTCATCCTGATCATACTGTTGTGGTTTATGCAAATACCTCAGCTGCGGTAAAAGCACGTGCAGATTGGGTGGTAACATCAAGTTGTGCTGTCGAAATTGTTGAGCATTTAGATAGTTTAGGTGAAAAAATTATTTGGGCACCTGATCAGCATTTAGGACGTTACATTCAAAAGAAAACTGGAGCGAATATGTTGCTCTGGGATGGTTCTTGTATCGTACATGAAGAATTTAGAGCACGTGGCATCGCTCAGATGAAAGCCATCTATCCTGATGCTGCAGTTTTAGTACATCCTGAATCACCAGAATCGGTAATTGATGTTGCTGACGCAGTAGGAAGTACCTCACAATTGATTAAAGCTGCAAAAGAACTACCGCATGAAACAATGATTGTTGCGACCGATCGCGGTATTTTTTATAAGATGCAACAAATGGTGCCGAATAAGACTTTGATTGAGGCTCCTACGGCAGGTGAGGGGGCGACTTGTCGTTCTTGTGCACACTGTCCATGGATGGCAATGAATGAATTGGATGGCATTTTGCATGTTTTACGACATGGTGATCAGGAAGTGCATGTTGATCCCGCTTTAGCAGAGCGCGCTAAATTACCATTAGATCGAATGTTAAACTTTAGTGCGTCATTAAAGCGTTAATATTAGTCAAAATGCTTGATAAATATACATTTGAAGTGTTTTTTTGATTTTTTTTGAAGATAGGTGTTGACGTTATCCAGCGTCACGCCTAGAATGCACACCGTACCGAACGATACATCAAACGATAAGTTGAACGGTACAAAAGCTGAGATGAATCGGAGTATAGCACAGCCTGGTAGTGCACCTGGTTTGGGACCAGGGGGTCGTAGGTTCGAATCCTACTGCTCCGACCAATTCTTCAAGGCAAAGGTTTTCCAATGATCTCGCAATCATGGGTAATGCGCCTGTAGCTCAGTTGGATAGAGCATCCGCCTTCTAAGCGGATGGTCACAGGTTCGAATCCTGTCAGGCGCGCCATTGGTCGCTTGATTTTATAGAACCAAATTTTGTGATGGTGGATGTAGCTCAGTTGGTAGAGCCCCGGATTGTGATTCCGGTTGTCGCGGGTTCGAATCCCGTCATTCACCCCAACACAAACCGATGTAATCGGAGTATAGCACAGCCTGGTAGTGCACCTGGTTTGGGACCAGGGGGTCGTAGGTTCGAATCCTACTGCTCCGACCATTTATTTCATTATAAATGGTCAGATAAAATATACCGCGTTAAGCGGTTTTTTTATGTCTGATTTTTACTGTTAAAAAAAGATCCTATCAGGATCTTTTTTTGTTGAATGTTTAAGGCACGATAATAACAGCAACGCGTCTATTTTCTGCATGGGCAGCGTCAGTATTTGCAGTATTAATAGGTTGGGTGGAACCGCGACCAATGGTTTGGATATGAGTAGGGTTAAAACCCTCTTCGATAAAAATAGTGCTTACGCTTCGGGCACGGCTTTCAGAAAGTTTAAAATTATAATCTGGATTGCCAATAAGATCGGTATGACCGACGATACGGACTTTCTTTAAATTGTATTTTTGTAGTTGTGCTGCGAGATGTTGAATCTGTTCACGATTTTTTTTAGAGATTTCAGCCTGATCGAAATCGAAAAGAAGTCGTTCGGGTAGTCCCAAACTCCAACCTTCCTCTGTGAGTACGAAACCTTGTTGTTTTAACATTTTTACTTGTTTATAGCTTAAAGATCCCATACCCAAGCATGCGCTTAATCCTATACAAAGAATGCTCATGATAAAAAGTTTGAAACTACGATTGAGCATAGGTATTAATCCTCAGTAAAAACTCTATTGTTGAAATATGTGCCAATGATGTTTTAGATTCTTCGCTTTGTACATCGCTTGGTCTGCTTGAGAAATTAAGTCCTCTGGGTTATGAGCTTCTTTAGCCAAAGCAATACCAAGACTAAAACTAAAATGAATTGATTGTCCGTTATATTTTAAGGGCTCATCAGAACATTTTATAAGATTTTCGGCGATCGAAATTAAGTGATCCACCTGACTGACAGGACTTAGGATAATTGCAAATTCATCACCGCTTAATCTTGCGACAAAATCATTTTGACGAGTGTTTTGTTTTAATCGTTTAGCCATTTCTTTCAACACTTCATCCCCTACTAAATGACCATATTGATCGTTAATAGACTTAAATTTATTGTTATCTATAAAAATCAAAACAGTATTTTCAAGTTTATCAGGCTGATCGAAAAGGCTACACAAAACTTTATAAAAGTAATGTCGGTTTGGTAATTGTGTTAATTCATCATGTTGTACTTGATAATTAAGCTGAGTATTTTCAGACTGTAACTGATTGTGCCAAGATTGAATTTCTTCTAATAGTTGATTAAATACTGAGTTTAGATGATGAAATTCTTGAATATCATTTTTTGGAAAGCGGAGATTATATGCTTTTTGTTGACTCACTAATTGTGCTGTATGAATAATTGGTGATATAGAATTCATAATATGACGATAGGTTGCATTAACCGACCACCATAAGGCGAAAATCATAAAAAGCATACCTAAAATCAAGGCTAAGCAAATCTTGATAATGAATAAAATGATATCTTGAGAACTGCCGAATAGATGAAGCTCACCGACCAATTGTCCATTGTGAGTAACTTCAATTTGAATCGGCTTAGAAAAAAATAATCCATCAAACCAAGTTTGAAGTTCTGAATGGCGATCTATCAGTTTACTGCTTTCAGTTATTTTAACTTTACTGCTATCCAATACTTGGATAAGGCGAATTGAATGTTGTTGTGTGTACTCGTGTAAAATATTGTCTAAAGTGTATTTATCTTGGAAAACAAGAGCAGGTTGAATGCGTTCCGCAATTGTGCGACTCACTAAGGTTAAGTTTTGATTGGCGTATGATTTCACCGTAAAAATTGAAATCGTTGCAAAAATTAAAGTGCAGATCAAAAAAGTAATCGCAAAAATTAAAAATTGTGATCTTCTAAATAGTGATTGGAGTGAAGTTAATCCAAAAAATTTATCAATCATCTGAATTACTCCATTTCTGTGCAAGAAGTAATACACGAGGATCAACGTGGATTTTGGTTTTTGCAAGACTGTCTAAATTGACTTTAAATTTTGTAATACCTGCTTTATTGCTATAGAGACAGAAAACACTTCCAACCTCGCAATCTTCATTATTTGTTGAAAATGAGAGAATTGACTTATTTAGTGATTCTCGGATGAGTTTTTGTTCGACTGTTGGAGAAGATTTAGAGAAAAATATAACATCACAATTGGTCTTGTTTAATTCATAATCATGAATATTTTGTGCTTTGATATTTGAATTTTGCTTTTGAATAGTTTGATTAAACTCTGCTAATGCCACAGTGTTATCAATTAGACATAAATCTGGTTGTGGAGATGAAATTTTGGCATAGCTCAAAATAGATAGAGTCATTTGATAAATGTTCTGGTTGGAATTGGCATGGCTAAAGCTGCACATCAAAAGCAGTAGGGAGATCAATACGGCTTTTTTGATTTTAAATATAGCCATTTAGTAACATAGTTCTAGTCAGTTAAATAATAGTGACTATTCTAATCTAATTTTAATAAAGTTAAAGTGTTCGATTTTTTATCAATATCATAGTGAATGATGTGAATTTGACTATTAAATGCCCACTCAACACTCATAATTTAAAAAAATACTAAAATATTGAAAAAAGAGGTTGCATTGGGGGAGGAATACTGTAGAATGCACATCCATCGGCGGTGATGTTGATTAAAACTTGTTGAAAAACAAGGATTTAGCTGAATAGGTTGGATCTAAGTTTT
>NZ_JBWYJA010000016.1:0-47872 GCF_056780035.1 Acinetobacter sp. ANC_7503
GATGGTAGTGTGGGGTTACCCATGTGAGAGTAAGTCATCGCCAGCTCATTATTCTAAACACCCCCTTCAATAGAAGGGGGTGTTTTTTTATATATAAAAATCGAATTTAAAATAATTTAAGTAGTTATCGCGAAATTTTCGGATTTAATCTAATATTTAATGTACTGCTGAAATTTTCTCTAAAAAATACTTTGTTCTTTCATGTCGCTCTTGTGGCTTATTAAAGAAGTCATCAGTCGGGCAATCTTCTAGAATTTTGCCTTGATCCATAAATATCACTCGATCTGAAACTTTTTTTGCAAATCCCATTTCATGCGTAACACACATCATCGTCATGCCTTCTTTTGCAAGTTGGCTCATGACTTCAAGCACTTCACCGACCATTTCAGGATCTAATGCGGAAGTGGGTTCATCAAAAAGCATACAGACTGGGTCCATACAAAGACCACGTGCAATCGCGACACGTTGTTGTTGACCACCTGATAATTGTCCTGGAAATTTATCTTTGTGTGCTGTCAAACCCACTCGATCCAAATATTGTAAGGCCTTTATTTTAGCTTCTTCAGTTGAGCGATTAAGTACTTTGATTTGTCCTATTGTTAGGTTCTCTAACACAGTCATATGAGGAAATAGTTCAAAATGTTGAAATACCATACCTACTCTAGATCTGAATTTTGCTAGATTCGTTTTAGAGTCTTTTAAAGCGGTACCATCAACGATAATATTTCCTTGTTGAAAAGGTTCTAAAGCATTCACTGTCTTAATAAGTGTAGATTTACCTGAGCCAGATGGACCGCATACAACGACAACTTCACCTTTGTTGATAGTGGTTGAGCATTCGCTAAGTACCTGAAAATCTCCATACCATTTGGATACATCTTGAATTTCAATCATTGGCATTTTGATTCTCCTTATCGAATAATGGCTATTTTTTGATGTAAGCGTTTAACTAGTCGTGAAAGTGCAAATGAAATGACAAAATAGACGACAGCAACAACTAGATAAAAAACGGCTTTGGTTTCCGAACCATAGGTATTAGCTAAAGTATTTGCATTGCCTAGGAAATCTGGTGCACTGATGACATAAACCAAAGAAACATCTTGAAAAAGAACAATGGATTGCGTCAATATCACGGGTAACATATTTCTAAAAGCTTGGGGTAAAACTACGTATGACATTGTCTGGCGATAATTAAAACCCAAGGCGTAACCTGCATTCACTTGTCCTTTAGAAACTGATTGAATGCCAGAACGGACAATTTCTGAAAAAAAAGCAGCCTCAAAAATGGCGAAGGTTACTACACTTGAAAATAAAGGTCCCCAATAGGTGTGATATTGGAAATCGAAAAACTTAGGAAGTAAAAAGTAAAAGATAAAAATAACTTGAATGAGGGGAACACCTCGAAAAAAGTCTACATAAAATTTTGCAAATCCACTGGCAATTTTATTATTCGATAGACGCATCATCGCGATTGGTGTACCAAGAAGAATCCCACCAATAATCGAAAGAATGGTTACTGTAACTGTAAATTTAAAACCAGCGATCAAACTTGCAACGACATCGGGATGAGTTAGAACACTAAAGTCCATTTTATTTACCTCCCGAACCTAGACCTGGTACAGCCATTCGTTTCTCAATCCATGCCATCAAGTATTTAATTGAATAAGTGATGATGAGGTAAACAGGTGTTGAAAGAATTAAAATGACCACGTCTTGAGAGGTTTCTTCTCGCATTGTTTTGGTATATGCAAAAAAATTCAAAACACTTAAGGCAAAAAGCACGGCTGAATTTTTAAATACATTCATTGCTTCTGATGTTAGTGTTGGCCAAACGATTCGATAAGCCACTGGCAGAATGACATAACGATAACTTTGGTTTAAATTTAAACCGATCGCATAAGCTGCATTTTTTTGACCTTGTGAAACGGTATTAATACCTGCTCGAACCTGCTCAGCAATCCTTGCAGCGGTATATAGGCCCAGCGCAAATACACCAATAATTGCTGGATTATTATTTAAAATATTTTGCCACCATCCGCCAGAAACCATTTCACCACTTCCAGTACTCATACTCAATGGTAGAAGTTGAGGGAAAACGAATGCCCAGAAAAATAATTGAACAATTAAGGGTATATTTCTGAATAACTCTACATAACAAGTCCCAATGAATGACAGTAATTTATTGGGTAATGTACGCATAATGCCAATAAGTGAACCAAGTATAAATGCGATGAAAAAGGCAATGACAGCAGTCCAGATCATGGTCCAAATACCTGATCCAAGTATCTGTAACCAAGTCGGTGCATCAGCAACAGCTGAATAACTTGAACCTCCAATCGCACTACAGATAGATTCAGCCCAATCTTTTTTATCAACGCCATATTCGTTGGATGCCAAGCAAAATGACGTCCAATTTAAAGAACCAACAGCCATTGAAATTCCCTGCAATGGTTACGAGAAAAAAGGGCTTAAGTGTTTCTATTTAAGCCCTCATAATTTTTGTTATTTAATCCCTGCATCATTCGGAGATGCTTTTAATTTTTTAAATGAGCTACTCATAGGCATGTTTAGATTGATATTGCGTGGTGGAATAGGTGATAAGAACCATTTTTTATAAAGGGTATCCATTTGACCATTTTTCCACATTCCAGTTACCACACGATCTGCAATCGCTTTAAACTTGGCATCGCCTTTAGGCAGCATAATTCCGTAAGGTTCTGACGAAAGGACTGGACCTACAATTTTAAAATCTTGAGGTTTTGATGATTTGGCAATGAGCCCTGCAAGAATATTGTCATCCATAACAAATGCAGCTGCACGTCCCGAAGCGACCATTGCAAAAGAATCAGCATGATCTTTACCATAGACATTGGTAACCTTTATTTTTTCTCCTCTTGCACCCATTTTGATATATTTATCCGAGGTTGTTCCTTGCGTTGTGGCAACGGCTTTACCATTTAAATCCCCTAAATCTTTGAAAGGCGCTGAAGCTTTGACTGCCATACGTACTTCAGTGGCAAAGTAATTTGTAGAGAAGTTGACTTGCTGTTGTCGCTGGACAGAGTTGGTTGTCGTCCCGCATTCCATATCAATGTTTCCAGCGAGCATTTCAGGAATTCGCGTGGAAGAAGTAACCGCTTTATATTCAACTTTTAAGTTGGGGAGTTTTAAGTCTTTTTTTAATTCGTTAGCTACGTTATTACAGATATCGATGGCATATCCCATAGGTTTACCACCCACGATATATGAGATTGGATCAGAAGATTCACGATACCCGATGATCACTTTTCCATTTTTTTTGATTTTCGCAATGGTGTCAGTGGCATTGGCTTGACTCATTGTTCCGCCAGCGATGATGAAGCCTAATGCGCTGAGAAGGACTTTACCAGATAGACTTTTCATCAAGAAATCTCCATGTCTTGTAGTGCATCGTTCTTATAATTTTGACAGTTCTCAAATTTGGTTGAAATCTATTCAAAATAAACTATTAATTATTTTTATACTTTCTATGAGAATAAGTAAAGAATAAAAAATACTCGAAATTCAAATGAATTTAGATTTTTTGATCAACGCGAAATAAATCATGAGCTTATAAAACCTTGATCATGAGTAAGTGGTTTATTTTTAATCAACCATAACTGCAGACAACGCTAAAAAATTATTTTTTTAATTTAAACTTGAGTGCTCATATTTTTTGAATATTAATTAAAAAAAAGTGATTGAATTATAATGTATTTTATCCTTATTTTTTTATTAACAATTAAGACTAATTGATTAACCTAACACTTGAAACTTATGTTATAAGAATTGTAGGCATGATTATTGCTTGAATAATAACGATGTTAGGGGGTAATGATTTATGAAATTAGCGTTAGGACTAAAAGTATCCAATTCTTTGTCTTTGACACCCCAGCTCCAACAAGCGATCCGACTTTTACAATTATCCAGCTTAGAGTTGGAGCAAGAAGTTCAATTGCAGTTGGATAGTAACCCCTTACTTGAAAAGGTGGATGATGATTCTCCAATGCAAAGTTTGGAGGACTTGAATCAGGAAAATTCTGCTAGTGATCTTACTCGAGAATTAAATGCAGATCATTTGCCAAATGATTTACCTGTAGATACGGAATGGGATGATGTATATACCCATCAATCATCATCAATGGAATTACCAGAATATGAAGAACGTGAGGATAATCGTTCAATTCAAAATACACTGAAAGATCATATTTTAGAGCAAGTTAATCTCCTAAATTTCTCCCAAACTGATCTTTTGATTGCCTATTGCATCGTAGATGGTTTGGATGAAAAAGGCTTTTTAGATGAGAGCGTTGAAGAAATTCACCACGCAGTGCTGACTTTACTCGCACAGATGGATATTCAAGAAGATGTTGAGATTGATGAAATTTTAGTGGTGTTGAAACATATACAAAGACTAGAGCCGATTGGCGTTGGTTCACGCAATCTTGTGGAATGCTTATATGTTCAGCTTCAAGTATTGCCTAATACCTTACCTTGCCGTAATGACGCGTTATTGTTATTGCAGCATTATGAATTATTGATTGCCAATGACCTAAATAAATTACTGAAGCAAACAGGTTTTAAACTTGAACAGTTAAAAGCAGCAATACAACTTTTAAAATCATTACAACCCTATCCAGGTCTAATGTTTGAGAATAAAGAATCTGATTACCAGGTACCTGATGTGGTGGTGGCAAAGAAAAATGACAGTTGGCATGTGCACTTAAATCCGGATATTTTGCCAAAATTACGCATCAATCCTTATTATGCAAATATGATTCGTCGAGCTGATCAAAGTGCAGATAATCAATATTTACGCAATCAAATGCTTGATGCTAAAAATTTTATTAAAAGTGTAGATGAGCGCCATAAAACGCTTTTAAAAGTAGCGACATGTATTGTTCAGCATCAACGAGATTTTTTAGAGTTGGGTGCTGAAGGAATGAAACCTTTGGTGTTGAGAGATGTGGCGGAGGAGGTTGAGTTACATGAATCAACAGTATCTCGTGTAACCACCAATAAATATTTGCTTACTCCGAGAGGGTTGTTTGAACTTAAATATTTTTTCTCAAGCCATGTTGGAACAACGTCAGGTGGTGAAGCATCTTCAACTGCGATCCGAGCAAAAATTAAAAAGTTGATTGCTGAAGAGAACCCAAGAAAACCATTATCTGATAACAGTTTAGCTAAGTTGTTAAATGAGGATGGTATCGATGTTGCACGTCGTACAGTCGCAAAATATCGCGAATCGTTACATATTCCTGCATCATCCGATCGAAAAGTCTTGATCTGAAATTTGAAGTGTGATTATTCTAGAGGTTCATTATGACGAAATAATGAATCTCTTTTTTTTAGTTACACGAGGTTTAGCCAGCATGATTTCATGACTTAAATTTGCAGAATAATTCTATGTTGAATGTTCTGTCATGCAATCACATGGCTTAACTCAATCAAATCCTTTAGAAGGAGAGGGATAGGATTATGCAAATAACAATTCGTGGACATCATTTAAGTATTACTCCTGCAATAGAAGAGAATATTCGTTGTAAATTCGCCGAAATGACCAAGCACCTTGATCAGGTCAATAGTATGCAGGTGAAACTCACAAAGGATCACCAAGTCGATAAGCGTTCGAAAAAAGGAAGTTCGAATCATATCGCTGAAGCAATCGTGCGTTTACCCGGCGTCGAACTTTTTGCTCAAGCATCTGGCGATGATATGTATGCATCAATTAAAAAATTAACTGAGAAAATAAAAAGACAGTTAATGCGATATCGTAAAATGCAAATGGCTTTTCAGCCGCTGCCTATATGACGGTCTGTAGCTGAAAATAAAAAAAGAGGTATATTGCCTCTTTTTTTTATAGATAAATTGTATAGCAGATGAATTCATTGAATGAGTTATAGTAAAATAATCCGTTTTTACACAATCGATCGTCCCATGAGAGGTCTTTGCAATGAATAGTGAACAGCTCACTGAAATCTTAAAAGCTGCTTTCCCTTCTGCTGATGTTGCTGTAAGTGGACAAGGTGGGAAATTTGACCTCCGTATTGTAGATGATCTGTTTGAAGGTAAAAGAACAGTTGCTCGTCAACAAGCAGTTTATGCTCCTCTTAACGAATATATTAAAAGTGGTGAAGTTCACGCTGTAACCATACGCGCAATGACAAAAGAAGAATGGCGCAAAGCTAGTCTTTTCGGAGCTTAAGGAATAAATGGATAAATTTCTAATCACTGGTGGTAAAAGACTAGAAGGCGAAGTTCGCATCTCTGGTGCAAAAAATGCTGCATTGCCACTTTTAGCAGCAATGATTCTTGCTGAAACACCAATTACGCTCAGAAATGTACCCAAGCTTAAAGATGTTCATACGCTTGTAAAATTAATTGCAGGTCTTGGGATTACCATGAAGTATGAAGGTGACACTGTTGTCGCTGATACTTCAACCCTTGATAATCAATTTGCACCATATGAACTCGTAAAGACTATGCGAGCGTCTATTTTGGTGCTTGGCCCATTGCTGGCGCGCTACGGTAGTGCAAAAGTATCTTTACCTGGTGGTTGTGCTATTGGCTCACGTCCTGTTGACCAGCATTTAAAAGCATTAGAAGCTTTAGGTGCGGAAATTGAAGTGGAAGCAGGCTATGTCAATGCAAAAGTTGATGGTCGCTTAAAAGGCGGTGAAGTTGTTTTCGATATGGTCACTGTAGGTGGGACAGAAAACATCCTCATGGCTGCTGTTTTAGCAGAAGGTGTTACTACCATCCGTAATGCGGCTCGTGAACCTGAAATCACTGATCTTGCACAAATGCTCATTAAGATGGGCGCGAAGATTGAAGGTTTAGATACGGATACATTAATCGTCACTGGCGTAGAAAGTTTGCATGGTTGTGAATACTCAGTTGTTGCTGACCGTATTGAAACAGGATCTTATTTAGCTGCTGCTGCTATTACGGGTGGACGAGTTAAAACGACACATACAGATCCATTGCTGATGGAATCAGTGTTGGATAAATTTGAAGAAATGGGTGCAGAAGTTACGCGCGGTGATGATTGGATCGAACTCGATATGATGGGTAAGCGTCCTAAGGCCGTTAGTTTCCGTACATTGCCTCATCCAGATTTTCCAACAGATATGCAAGCACAATTGATGGCGGTCAATGCAATCGGTCGTGGGTTTGCAACAATTTCAGAAACGATTTTTGAAAACCGTTTTATGCATGTACCTGAATTGTCACGTATGGGCGCTAATATTCAGGTTGAAGGTAATGATGCAGTTGTAACAGGAGTTGAAAAACTTTCAGCTGCACCTGTTATGGCAACAGATTTGCGTGCTTCATTTTCTTTAGTTTTGGCTGCTTTAGCTGCTGAAGGAGAGACTTTAATTGACCGTATTTATCACATTGATCGCGGTTATGAAGATGTTGAAGCAAAATTACAAGGTTTAGGTGCCCAAATTAAGCGAGTGAGCGAGTAAGTTAATGAGCGATATGAGAAACGATGATCCTAATTTTGACGTAATGGGCAATTTTGATCATGGTTTAACCTTAGCATTAAGTAAAGGTCGTATTTTAAAAGAGACATTGCCATTGCTAGAAACAGCAGGTATCAATCTTTTAGAAGACCCAGATAAATCGCGTAAATTAATTTTTCCTACGACGCATAAACATGTTCGAATTTTAATTTTACGTGCATCTGATGTACCAACTTATGTAGAAAATGGTGCGGCTGATATTGGTGTTGCAGGTAAAGATGTACTGATGGAACATGGTGCACAAAATGTCTATGAACCATTAGATCTTAAAATTGCAAACTGTAAGTTAATGACAGCGGGCAAAGTGGGTATGGAGCGTCCGAAAGGTCGTTTGAAGATCGCGACCAAGTACGTGAATTTGACGCGTCAATACTATGCGAGCTTAGGTGAGCAAGTTGATGTGATTAAACTTTACGGTTCGATGGAGCTTGCACCATTGGTTGGTTTGGGTGATTACATCGTCGACGTCGTGGACACAGGTAATACACTTCGCGCGAATGGCTTAGAGCCTCTTGAAGAAATTTGCAAAGTGTCTTCTCGTTTAATCGTGAACAAAGCGAGCTTTAAGCGTAAGCAAGCCTTACTTAATCCGATTCTTGCACAGCTTGAAAAAGCGGTGGAAGAAAGAGAAGCGAAAAAAGCTTAAGCTAGTTTAAAAAAAAACCGCCTTATTAGGCGGTTTTTTTATGCGGTTTAATAATTTTAACTAGTTCTTGAACTAAATCATTAAAAGATTGATCGTAATCTTTTTTGTGCTCTGCAAAAGTTTTACCTGATTCGTTTATTTCTTTTGATAATGGATCGGTGATAGTAACTTTAATATTTTTTGTAGTTATCATTTCATATAATTGATCGCTGAATTCTCTTCGAGCAGCATTTCCGATTATAGGTGGTGAATTTTCGAAATTCGTACCAAAATTATGTAGATCAATGATCTGAGTATTTGGGGTCACCTTAAATGCATCATTGATATGTCTGTAATAATTATTTAAATAACGTTCTTCAATATAAGTTATAGATTGATCAAAAAAATGAAACTGCATATAGAACTTTTTGTAGAACTTTATATCAATACGATCTTGATGGTTTAAAATTTTGTTTAGTAGTTCTAAGCCTTGTTGAATTAATTTAATCTCATTAATTTGAGACAAGCCTACTCTTTCATGCTCAAGGCTTGGAATGATTACAATGTTTTCTTTAACAGAATAAAGTGATTTAATTAAATGGTATTTGTTGTAAATTTCAAAATTCACTTCATTTAAAAGGTTAATTAGCTTCTCAGCTTGTGATTTTTCTAAATCATATTGTTTTTCAATCTTCCAATTTAAGAAACCAATAATTGCAACTATTGGTGTAAGTAAAGTAGCTGTCGTTGAAATAATAGTGCGTATTCCATCAATACTAATAGCGCACATCAAAGATTCTCCCTGACAATGGTAAAAGTATTGAAAGAATCCACAAATAGCTAAAACAATGACATAAACACCTAAATAGTAACCGACATATTTTTCTATTTCTTTCATCTAAAATTCCCCCGAATAAAATCAAATCATGATAAGAACAGAGCTCAATAGAAAATTCAATTTAATCAAAAGTTATTTTCAATCATTTCTATTAGGGTTGCTTGAATGAAGATGCCCACAAATCAATAGAAAACAGGTAAACTAAAGCTTCCCTTTAATTTCATTGTGGATAAATTGATGCGACGTTTATCGACTCAAGATCAAAATTTTAAGCAAGACTTTGCTGACTTGCTCGCTTTTGAAACCGTGAGTGACCCAGAACTTTTAAAAACAGTAGACCAAATCATTGACGATGTTCGTCAATATGGTGATGCTCATGTTCTCAAACTCACACAACAATTCGATCGACATCCAGCGCAACAATTTTCAGATTTAGAACTGACACAAGAGCAACTTAAAGCTGCATTTGATCATTTAACGACTGAAGTTCGAGAAGCTTTAGAGTTGGCTGCAAATCGTGTCCGTGAATTCCATCAGGCACAAAAACAAGATGGTTGGACCTATGTTGATGCTTTGGGTAACACCTTAGGTCAAAAAGTGACGCCGCTTGACCGTGTTGGAATTTATGTGCCAGGTGGTTTGGCTTCTTACCCATCATCAGTACTCATGAATGCGGTTCCTGCTCACGTCGCAGGAGTACCTGAAATTATTATGGTTGTGCCTGCACCAAATGGTGATTTAAATCCATTGGTGTTGGCAGCTGCGTATTTGGCAGGTGTCACTCGAGTTTTTACGATTGGTGGTGCACAAGCGGTTGCAGCATTGGCCTATGGTACTGAAACTATTCCAGCAGTAGACAAGATCACTGGACCGGGCAATCGTTTTGTTGCAGCAGCAAAACGCGCCGTATTTGGTCAGGTAGGTATTGATATGATTGCAGGTCCTTCAGAAATTTTAGTGTATGCTGAAGGGGACAATAATGCAGAATGGCTTGCAATGGATCTTCTGTCTCAAGCAGAGCATGATACTGTTGCTCAAGCTGTATTTATTACGCCAGACGAGCAACTGCTTCATGATGTCGCGATTGCAATTGAAGAGCACTTAAAAGCACTTCCTAAAGCAGAAATCGCACGAACTTCTATTGCTAATCGTGGTGCGCTTGTTTTAGTTAAAGACCGTGCCGAAGGTGTGGAATTGATCAACCAAGTTGCCCCTGAACACTTGATGCTATGTTTAGATGAAGCACAAGAAATGGCTGAAGGTATTCGCCATGCAGGTGCTATCTTCATGGGGCGTTATACGCCTGAAGCAATTGGTGATTACTGTGCAGGTCCGAATCATGTATTGCCAACCTCGGGTACGGCACGTTTTTCATCACCACTCGGGGTGTATGATTTCCAAAAGCGTTCAAGCCTAATCATGTGTTCGGAAGATGGCGTGAAAACTTTAGCGAAAACAGCAGATATTCTTGCACAGCAAGAAAACTTAGATGCTCACGCTCGTTCAGCGCGATATCGTTATCAGTAATTTAAACCATAAATTTGGTATGAATATTCCTCTCTAAATCTGTTTTTAAGCATTGCTGGAAATCGAAATGCAAGTGAGGTTAGGTGAGGGTAATTAAAAAATCTCTCCCTAACCTTCTTAGTCAGTGAGGGGAATTTAGAGAATTTAAAAATGAATATTACAGTAGAACAAATGCGTTTTTGGAGTCCCGAAGTACGTGAACTAGAGCCATATGTGCCTGGTGAACAACCCAAAATCCAAAATCTTTTAAAATTGAATACCAACGAGAACCCGTATCCACCATCTCCAAAAGTTGTAGAAGCGGTACAACAAGTTTTAGCAAATGGCGCGGATGTTTTACGTTTGTATCCTGACCCTGACGCATCGGAATTAAAGCAAGCAATTGCGAAACAGCAACATGTTCCAGTGGGACACGTGTTTGTTGGTAATGGTTCTGATGAGGTTTTAGCTCATATTTTTAAGGCATTTTTTGTTCAAGATTTGCCAATTCTTTATCCAGATATTACCTACAGTTTCTATCCTGTTTATAGCCAATTTTTTGGTGTGAAAACTCAAATTTTGCCTTTAAACGAAAAATTTGAAATTGTTGTGGATGACTATAAGCAACCAAATGGCGGCATCATTATCACCAATCCAAATGCCCCTACCAGTATTGCACTTGGTTTGTCTGCAATTGAGGAAGTACTTCAATCGAACCCAAATTCAGTGGTTGTGATTGATGAAGCATATGTAGACTTTGGTGCTGAATCTGCAGTGGCTCTCGTAGAAAAATATGACAACTTGGTGGTCTGTCAAACAACTTCGAAATCACGTTCGCTTGCGGGATTAAGGGTCGGGTTTGCGATTGCACAGCCGCATTTAATTGCAGCGTTAGAAGCGGTAAAAAATAGCTTCAATTCATATCCAATGGACCGTTTTGCGATTGCCGCTGCAGTGGCGTCTTTCGAGGATCAAGCCTATTTCGAAGCGCAAAATGCCAAAGTGATTGCTAGTCGTATAAAGTTAGTTGAGCAACTGAAATCCTTAGGGTTTGATGTGTTGCCTTCTGCCGCAAATTTTATATTTGCAACACTGCCTAGCAAAGATGCAGGTCAGCTTGCAAATGAATTGCGAGAGCGTGGCATTATCGTAAGATATTTTAATAAACCACGTATTAATCAGTATTTGCGTATCACCATTGGTACAGATGAGCAAAATCAACGTTTAGTAGACACCTTGAAGAATGACATTTTAAAAGTGTGAGTGCTGCAAATTTTTGTTGTTGAAAAAGCGACCAGATAGGTCGCTTTTTTATGATTCGTACCATTGATTCATCAGTTTTAGCATGGCTTCAACCTTATCAAAACATTCTTGATATTCTGCATCGCAATCTGAACTGATTGTGACACCACCACCAGCCCAAATAGACACATCTTGCTGATATTTTTGAATTGTTCGGATCAAAATATTCCAAGAACCAGTACCATCAAAATTGAAATAACCAATAGAGCCACAGTATGCACCGCGTGGGGACTCTTCAAGTTCTTCAATAATTTCCATCGCTCGAATTTTGGGTGCCCCCGTTATTGAACCGCCGGGGAGCGCTGCGTGTAAAACATCTAATTGATGAACATCAGATTTTAACGTCGCTTCAATTTCACTGACCATGTGGTGGACTTGATTAAAGCTTTCAATGTTAAATAATTTTGGTGTCTTGACAGTGCCAGTTTCTGCATAAATGCTTAAATCATTTCTGAGAAGGTCAACAATCATTAGATTTTCGGCTTTATCTTTCTCAGAGTTGATGAGTGTTTGTTTTGATTCTTGGTCTTTTTGAGGATCTTTAAAGCGTGGCATGGTGCCTTTGATCGGTTTAGTGATCATTTTTTTATTGGGTCTAAACTCGATAAATAACTCAGGTGAACAGCTCAAAAGTTCAAGGTTATCAATTTTAAGATAAGCAGCATAAGGAGCATTTGTGAGTGCCCAAAAAGGTTTAGCTATACTCAGTAGCTCACCTTCAGCTTGTGCTACAAATTCTTGAGTTAGGTTAATTTGGTAACAATCCCCAGCAACAATGTAATCTTGTACTCGTTGAAATGCAGTTAGATATTGTTGTTTAGTCCAACGTGCTTGCATGGGTGAACTGAGTTGAAATGATGATGGGCTAGATTGCTGAAAACAGTCTAATAATCGTGTATAAAGGCACTCGGCATTATGTTCAGTGCTATAGAAAACCCAATCATTATTTTCATAAATCAAATAGCTTTCATACAAGCCAAAAAACAATTGTGGTTGTTTTTTTACCTTGGTGTTGATTTGAAAATTTGCTGCAAAATTATAATCATAGTAACCAATGTAACCGCCTCTGAAATAATGGCTTGCAGAATCTGGAAGTGAATTTTCGCTACATTGAACAAAATCTTTGAGTGAAGAAAATTGGCTTTCATACTGATAATTAAAATCAGAGCAACGCACAAATTGACTGAATCCGCCGTTTATATAAACGCAATATTTTTTTGGCAAAAATCCGATAATCGGTAAATCCTGATTTTCAAGATATACCAATCCTGTCAATGAACCAATTTTTTGCAAAAAATCAGCTTTACTTAGTCCTGAAATTTTTAAGTTTTGTTTAAAAAATGAAGCACTTACCATTTGTGACTTGTTACACTCTTTTCAGAAAATTTGCATCACCCATTTAATACTAGTTCACACTTATGCCATTTATCGGGAATAGGTCGAATTTTCTTAACAGATATTGATCATAAGATAACATAAGGTTAACTTAATACTGCAAAGCGAACTGCTCAAGGATGAAGTTTCAGTCGTTAAATTATAAAAACTTCAGAAACACGGAGAGCAGTTAAAAAAATGAAAAAAATGCTCTTGGGAGAGTACATAATGAAATTATTCACAAAATTGGCTTTAGTTTCTTCAATGGCGGTGAGCGTGAATGCTATGGCGATGCAGGCAATGGATGATGCATCACTCAGCGCAACGACTGGTCAAGATGGTATTACTATTGCCATTGATACCACTGCTGGTATCGAAATCGATAAGTTATATATTCATGATAATGATGGTTTTACAAATAGCGCTTTGACATTCGGTGATACGACCATTAATACAGCTGGCACTGCTGATCCAACAATTGGTGCTGGTGCAATCACGGTTAACGGTTTAACGATTTCAAAGGGTACTGGAAATACTCAAAACTTAGCAACGTTGAAAGTTGATGCCGCAGATGTTGGTGGTCAAGCGGTACTTAATGTTCTTGCTGAAACTGGTGCTTTAGACATCAATGTTGGTTCTATTGGGGTTGCAAGCTCTGGCACTTACAGTTCTGATGACAATGTTCGTGGTGTTGTTGAAGGTTCTGAAAAACAAATTATTACAGGTTTAACATTATCATTGGGTGCAACCAAAGCAAACGTTCAATTAGGTAATGCACCTCAAGGCGCTATGATTGTCGTTGATTCTGAAATCACTGGTGGTTTATCTACAAGCTTAACTATTAATGATACATCTACATCGGGTGGTGGTAGCATTGGAATCGAGGGCTTGAAAGTTACAAGTTCAGGCAGTAAAAACCTGAATGCTGACGCCAAAATTGGTGTAACAAAAGATGGATTATATATCAGCCCAGCTCAATCACCATTGAATGCTTACATCCAAAAAGTTTCTTTAGGTGAAGCTAATAAGAGTATCGGTTCAATCGAAGTTCAAGGTTTGAATTTGGGTAGCACTTCAATCAAAATTTCTGGTCACTAAGTTTTTATACAAAAAACGCGTGTTGATCACGCGTTTTTTAAATTTTGCGAATTTGAAATTAAAAAGTAAAAGTACTGTATTTTTAGGATGAAAAAGGTATTCTGAATATAAGAATAAATGTGAGTGCAAACTCCAACTACAGAATCATAAAGGCAAGTACGCCGAACTAGAACAGTTAACATTATGATAGAAATTACTTTAGGCTCTGCAATTATGTATTTTTTTGCGAGTCATGCTCTCGAAATTAAAGAAAAACCACGCGAAGCAGTTTATTACAGTGAGATTGCAGACTCACGACATCTATCTTATACAAAAAATCACCGTGAACCTGTAGCTATCAAGCCGGCTATCGAAAATCAGTTTAGAGGAATAGTTCGTCAAGCGTATGACTATAGTTGTGGTTCTGCGGCGTTGACGACAGTTCTTAATGGTCACGCTGGTCTAAATTTGACAGAACAACAAACCATGGAGGGATTGTTGCGATTTGGCGAGTATGATCGAATCATTGAGCGTAGAAGCTTTTCATTATTGGATATGAAGCGCTTCGTCACTGCTTTAGGTTATGAAAGTGGGGGGTACCGTGGTGAATTCAAAGACCTGATTAAACAGACACAACCTGCTATTGTTCCAATTCACTATGCAGGTTTTAAGCACTTTGTTGTATACAAAGCATATAAAGATGGAAGGGTTTATGTTGCTGACCCTGCATTAGGAAATATCAGTTTTGATGAAGCACGATTTAAAGAAATTTGGGAAAACAATACCTTATTTTTAGTGAACGTTCCTGAATCTCAACAGAAAGATCTATTGGCGTTACAAGAAACAGATTTAAGACATGTCGATGATGCAACAATTAACCGTTACGCCTTAGTTGATGCACAATTTTCGTCAGATTATATGAATAAAATCGCAGATAAAGCCTCAACTATGCGTAAAGTATTAGATCTTGATCCCAAATCTCCAACGTATAATCAACCCATTACAACATATATGCGGCTTTACTATAAACGTAAGTAATTTAAATGCAATTAAATTGAATTGAAACAAAATCCAAATAATGAAGAATTGTGGTAGGAAGTAAAATGAATAATCAATGGACGAAAAGAACGCTACTCGCAATCAGTATTCAAATGATTGTCACAGGCGTCTATGCAGCACCCGAAACAGTTGAAGCTCCATCAGAAGAGAATATTTCTCAAGATACTCAAAATAATACTGAAAATAGTTCGGCGACCGAGCTTGAACAAGCACAATCAAGTTATACGGCAGAATCTACTGAAAATGTTGATGCAACACCTTCTCTTAAGCCAGGTGTTGAAGGGCAGGCTGCAAATGCGCTCCAACAAAAAGAAGGTGATGCGACGCAAGAGACTAACTTGCAGGAAGTTTTTTCCTCTAATGAGCGACAATATTCACTGATTAAGCGTGGTGAGTTTTCAACGTTCTATGATCTTGATTATTCGTACTATCGGGATTCACAAATAAATGCTTCGATCGATGAAGGACAGTTGTATCAACTTCGTATTGATGAAGATGCAAATCATACGATTACCAATACCATCACAGCGCAATATGGTTTAAGAGATAACATCACGCTAAACGCTTCAATTCCATTGGTTGCAAAGTCTGATAGTGTCAAAGATACGACCACTGCTGGTTTGGGTGATATTAGTTTAGGGGCGCGTTGGGAGCCATTTCCACTGAAAGAAGGTCGTTTGCCACTTATTTTGTTTGGTAATCTATCGACAAAAACAGGTGATAGCCCCTATGAAATTAATCCTTTGACGGATCTCTCAACAGGTAAGGGGTATTATTCAGTTGGTGTTGGTGCAAGTACAAGAAAATATATTGATCCAGTTGTATTGTTTGCGTCAGTATCAACAAATTATGGTTTTAAAGAATCTGGCTTAAATCAAATCCGAGGGGGAGGAAATACTCAAGGTGAAGGTTTAACTGGGCGTAACCGTGTTTTAGATACTTTTGAACCCGGTGTTACGGCTGGATTCTCGTTCGGGTTTGCATATTCATTTAACTATGATGTCTCCTTGACCATGTCTTATCAGCAATCGATGAACATGGGTACCAAATTTACATATGATACAGGTGAATATTACGAGCCTGCGACTCAGACCAGCTCTATGTTTGCGGTGGCACTCGGTGTACGTGTTAGTCCGAAGACGATTGTCAATGGAACGATAGGTATCGGTTTAACTGAAGACTCTCCAGATGTTTCTCTCGGCCTATCGTTCCCATTAGATATACTTGGCTTCGGTAAGAAAAAAGCAAGCTAAAGGAGTTCGGAAATGAGTCAATTCCGTTTGCATCCTTTAGTTACAGCAATTGTTCTGAGTGGATGTAGTACGCAAGTCTTTGCACACCTTGGGCAGAATTTATCTGTAGATGTACGCTCATTATCAATGGGTAATGCTGTCACTGCAGATCCACCCGGGATTAGTGCAATTCACTTTAACCCTGCGGGTTTAACCAAACTCAAAGGGTTACAAACCGACGTTCAAGGCTTAGTTGCTAATTTTGATATTCAGCGTGAATTTTCCGCGCCATCAGGTTATGACGTCTTTGGATATTCTGATGATCCATTAATCTGTAATGATGCGCTTGATAATCCATCAAACCTCTGTACTGATTTTAAGGATTCTGTGAGAGGTGATGTCGAGTACGCATCCTTATATATTCCTGTATTGAAAAAAATGGTGGATTTAGGAGAAGGATGGCCAGTAGCAGCTCCAACTGGAGGGATCTCCTACAATCCACCAGGATCTAAGTTTACTTTCGCTACTGCAGTTTATGCACCTCTGGTTGCAGGTTTCGGTGCAGAAGATGGTAATCCGGGTAACTTCATGGGGCAGCAAGTTGCCATGGAGCGTATTACATATTTATCGCCATCGATTGCTTATCAAGTAAATGATGAACTTTCGATTGGTGCTTCAGTGGGAATGTCTTATCAAGCCATTGCCATGAAAACAGATTTGCGATTTCCAAATGAAATGATAGGTCTTCTTAGGATGGTGGATGAGTCTGTCTGTGCCCCTTTCCGTGGAGGAAATGACAATATTGTCACGAATATTTTGCTATTCGGCTTATGTAATACCAATGAGGGCATGAATCCATTTTCAACCTTTGGAAAGATCAATGTTGAACTGGAGCAGAGTTTATCTCCAAGCTACAACCTAGGTGTCTTGTGGGAACCTACTGAAGAGTTTGGTTTGGGGCTGGTTTACCAAAGCGGTGCTAAAATGCGCTTAAAGGGAAAATATATTGTAGAAAATGGAAACGCATCCCGAGAATTAATTAAAGGACTAAACTCCTCACCTACGGGGCAAGTTTTGGCAACAATACTTGGTTTTCCGAACTATGTACCTGCGATTGAAACTGGTCTAATGTCTATGGATTTAGAATATCCAGCACATTTCCAAGCAGGGATTAAGTACAAAGTATTCCCGGACTTACAGGTAAATTTCGATGTGGGATGGACTGACTATGCGGCTTGGGATAAGTTTAAATTTGAGTTCGATCGTCAAATTTCTGCTCTGAAAATTGCAAAACTGTTATCTAATGATGTAACAGACTCATCTTTATCTCTGCCTCTAGGTTTTCAATCTCCATGGAGTTGGGGCGTTGGCGTTGAATATTCTGCCAATGACCGTTTGAAATTCCGTGCTGGTTATGAACCTAGAACAAGTGCGATCCCAGATGGAAAGCGGAATACAATGGTACCGATCAATAATGCACAATTGTTTGGATTGGGTATTGGTTACCGTTTTGATGAAGATACAGATATTGATTTATCAGTCGGGTTCCTTCGTAGCCGCGATAGAATTCCAGCGGGATCAAGTAGCCTAGCCAATCTAGACGCCGTGGATAATTTATTACTTAATCCATATGCTGGCTTAAATGTATCGACGAATACCAAAATTACGATTTTAGGTATAAATTATAGAACGAGATGGTAATGGACTTAAATCTTGAGCAATTTAAACAAATAAAGACAAGAGTAAGCCAGTCTCTCGGTTGTGTCTTATGCGCAGGTTCTTTTTTAATATGTCCTACATTGAATGCCCAAGACTTTTACACAATTATAGGTCCAGATGGTAGACCGATTGTCATTGAAAGATCTGCATCTAGTGCTCAAAAAAACGAATCTATTAAAAATCGAAAATCAATTCAAAGAGAAAATGTTCAGCCAAAAATCATTCAAAAAAAACCAGCAGATGAGCCTAAAAAAATACAGGTTGAAATCGCTCAGCCGAGTATTAAAGCTCCTACAGCGAGCAAATCAGTTGGGCGCAGTCAAAATGACAATGTTGAACAATCAACAGTGAGTGTTGAAAAAAAGACTCAAGATCAAATGACGAAAATTGATCTTGCACAGACTAAAGTCAATACGAAACATGAGCAGTCATTAACAAAAAATAAATCTACACACGATCAAAATTCTAAAGAAAGCGTTCAACGTGTTGAGCAGATTTCAGATAGCAAAAACGCAGGTGGTTCACTGAAAGCTGAAAAAGGAAGTCCTGTAACTGTGATTGATGGTGTTGAATACATTGATCATGAATATCTTGAAGATCGTGAGTTTAATCTGGAAGGAAGAAAACGGTTTTATGTAGTTCCTGATACGCAGGGTGTAGGTGCAGCTCGTTTTGAAACAATTGAGCGACAAAAAGGGATTACCAAAGCCGTTTTATCTCAGTTCCTACAGCCGACAGAGCCTACAGCGAAAGAAGCAATGGCTTTATCGAGTACGTACATGCGTATTGAAGCAAAAGATCTTGCGGAATCTTTGGAACATACATGTTTTAAAGATAAAAAAATTCAGAAAGCTAAGCGTTTGAAGGGTGCTCAAGGTGAAATTGGTTTATGGCCAGTTGCGCCATTGAAAGAACGTTTTGCTTACGAGGTGGTGGAGTTAGATGAATCAATTGATCAGATTCAAATTCAATCATTTGCTTCATCTCAAAATAACCCAACTTTTTATTGGCCGATTGCAGTATTTTTGGATCAGCAAGGTTGCATTTTAGAGGGAGCGACTGGTTTTAAAAGTACAGATACTCAAGCCAACGTCACGACATACTCTGCACTCGAAGGTATATTAAAAAAACCACCTCAAACACGATATTTATTACTCACCCCTTTAGTCGAATCAATTGATATTCAAAATCAAAAACTCGTGAATACTGGTCAGCTAAAGCTTAAGGCCATCAAATAAAAGAGAACTAGAATGAAAAAGTCTAATATTATCCCATTCACGTTTTCCACGCTTTTTTTAGCACTGACTGGATGTGGTGGAGAGAGTGCTAAAATAAATGAAGATCCTAACCGTGGTTCCGTTACAACCTCTAATGGTTGTTTAACCTCAAATGATGCTAATTGTCTTGGATTTGTCTTGGACTATCCTGTAGAGGGACTAAAGTTCGATTGTAGTACTGACAAACTGAATCACTATCGAACTGAACTCGATCCTAATGTTGCAACTGGTTCATGCCAAGTGGGAGACAAAGTTACATTTTATATTCAGGGTGAAGCCAGTGCTCGAAAAATTGAGTTAGGGACGGTCGATCTAGGTTCAATTGTGCCTAAGAAAATGAGCGATGTTTATATTCAGATTGGTGTACAAGATATGGCTCAAGGGCTAACTGGTAAGCCAATTGAAAATTTTAATATGTCCGATCCTACCTATAACGCAATGGTCGGAATTATACGAATTTTGCAAACATTAGGTGTAGATCAAATCAGTAATGTACCTGGTGATATACAGCAAGTTGTGCTGTCAAAAGACAATTTGGATGGTCTTCAAGTGATCAGCCAAAATATAACGGCCAATGAGTTCAACAATGGCAGTTATGTTCAGATCCTGAAACCATGGTTAGATGTCGATAAGGTATCAATTGATGATGCGGAAAAAGTAGCACAACAGATCATCAGAATGAGAAGTGTGGGTATTTATCAGGCCAATCACTTACTCTTTATTGGACAAAATACTAATTTCGCAGGGTTTCACGGCTCAAGCCTAAACAATAATCAAGCAATTGCTGATATGAGCGTAATTACTACGCGCGAAGGTTATGCGAGTGGTTATCTCTCACAGTGGAGAGGGAAACCAATTGTTACGGGTAGTAATACTTCAGAAGAGTTAGCACGAGTATTATTAATCAATCAAGTACCACCTGAAAAATTAGATGTCGTTTCTAATTCAAAAGATTGGTTGAATAATATCTCACAAAAAATACAAAAACCTTTAGTTTTTAAAAGTATTGAATCTTCAAATGACAAATTAGAAATCTATAAAGGAACTCTGTTTGGTCAATCCATTATTCCTGGTAATCAGTATGCTTATCAAGGATTCTTAGGCAGCAAGGATACACCTACAAGCACTGAGGTATATGGGGAGTGGCGTCAAGATGTCAATTCTGAGCGCTATACAGGTAAGCTTGATATTCTAAAATACAGTCCAGTGAGCTATTTAGATCGTAAAGTGTTCAAAACACGTAAAAATGTTGAAGCTGGGGATCAAATTATTTTCCCATTATACGCAGATTTAGTGTTTAACTTTAATGATAAAACGATTCCATCACAAACAGTGAGTATCGTCATTGATGAAAATGGAGATATACGAACCAATCGTACTGCATCGAGTTTAAAATCTACCACTTGTCCAAGCATTAAGAATACTTCAACTATGACCGATGAATTGGATGTTCAACAATTCATTATTGGTACGACAGGCACAACATATTCAACTGCAAATGATAAATCTCTGACAATACGTATGATTCTAGCGAATCCAATTTTTGGGAACCTAAATGGGGTCAGAGCTGGACTAAATAACAGACCAGACTTTGGAGTCGATTCTAATAGTGAACTTGTGTCATCTGGAGGTGTGCGTTTAAATTTACAAAACTTAATCGTAAATAATGACATAAGAGCGGGTATTAATATCACGAGTTGGGATACTAAGGGCTCTACAGCCGCAGCTGAATGGGTGAATACGCATGCGACATACCAACACACGTACAATTCGATTCCAGAGAATAAACCAACGACTGAACAACTTAATCTAGCAAAGCTTAGAACAGGAACAATTGAAATTGCTTTAACACCTTGTTATCAAATAGGTCGAAAAGCTTAACCAAAAAAACTCCATCTTATGAGATGGAGTTTTTTTTAACCTGTTTGATCAAGTCGAGTACCTAAGGTCTCTAAGTGTGTAGGAAAATGATTCGATTTTCGGTCTTCAAAATAATGACGAAGCGTTCGTTCAACACTTGGGAAAGCTAAACTATCCCATGGAATCTCGTGTTCTTCAAATAAACGACTTTCGATGGTTTCTTCACCAGCTCCAAATTTACCTTCAACAAGGTGAGATTTAAATAATACGTAAATTTGACCAATACGAGGGATATTGTACATACAGTACAATTGCTCAATTTCCACTTCAGCTTCAGCTTCTTCACGAGTTTCACGAGCTGCACCTTGCTCCATTGTCTCGAAGAGTTCCATATATCCTGCTGGTAGCGTCCAAAGACCATAGCGCGGCTCAATCGCTCTACGACATAAGAGTACTTTATCTTCCCAAATCGCTAAGGCTCCACAAATGACCTTTGGATTCACATAGTGAATGGTTTTACAATGCGTACAGACTTGGCGTACTTTATGATCACCTAAAGGAATCTGTTCGGTCGTCGGTTGCCCACAGGCCGTGCAAAAAGGCATATGCTGTCAAGTAAAAATGAGATGATTCAGCATACCCCAAAAAAATAACTTTCGCATCATTTATAGCCTTATGCACAAAATTTCATATATGATGGGATGAGAATAAAAAAGAGAGATCGAGCTATTCAAGATGATGGATCATTCATTAACATTGCAACTGCAACAACACCTTAGGTTTTCTAAACGCATTCAAAAAGCTGATGCTGCAGTATTACTTGCAATCACCAATGAAGATGATCCTAAAATTCTGCTGACGCGTCGCTCTATTTATATGAATAATCATGCGGGTGAAGTGTCATTCCCAGGAGGAAAAAGAGATCCGAACGACACCAGTAATATTGTCGTTGCACTCCGAGAAGCATGGGAAGAAACGGCTTTGAATCCGTTCGATGTAAAGTTGCTAGGTGATCTGCCTTCAGAGCGCTCAAAAGCGGGTGTTTTAGTAAAACCTGTTGTTGGATTGATACCGCCTAATGTGAAGCTTGTCCCACAACCTACAGAAATCGATCGTATTTTTTTTGCTTCAATCCGCGAAATGATGGATGCTCGCCCAACACCTTATGAAGTTCGATTGGCTAAGCAATCAATCTATTTTCCAAGTTTAAGAGTTGAGAATGAGGTGATATGGGGTCTTACAGCAAGGATCCTGATTTCGTTGTTTCAGTATGGCTTAAATTATAAAAAAAACTGGCCCTTTTTGCTCAATTCCCCAAGTTTTAAATCCTCAATTTTCAAACAACATTAAAATATTAAATGCATAGGATTGCTGCATATGATGTACAAATTTCAAGACAAAACCCCTTCAACGACGATTCAACCATGGAATGGATGGATTGCAGAAAATGCCACTGTGATTGGCGATGTTGAACTTGGACAAGAGGTGAGTGTTTGGTTTGGTGCGGTAATACGCGGGGATAACTGCAAAATTCGTATTGGTGATTTCAGTAATATTCAAGAAAATGCCGTCTTACACACTGATCCGGGCATTGAATTGAATGTTGGGCAATATGTCACCATTGGTCATCAAGCAATGTTACATGGTTGTACGATTGGAGATAATAGTTTGATTGGTATCAACGCCGTCATATTAAATAATGCTGTAATCGGTAAAAATTGCATTATTGGCGCGAATGCGTTGATTCCAGAAGGTAAAATCATCCCAGATAATTCATTGGTGATGGGCTCTCCTGGCAAAGTAATTAAAACATTAGATGAGTTTGCAGAAGCTAAACTCAAAATGAGTGCGATGCATTATGCGCATCATTTCAAAAATTTCACTCAGCTTGAAAAATTTGAATTTTAAATATAAGTGTTGAGATTGATACCAGCGTTCAATAATCACTAAATCTGAACAGATCTGCTCTCGCAGGAATAATTCGAGTGGAGTATGATTAGCACCATTTTTAACGATTTATAGGGGCATGCATGAAATTGCTTGCATTAGAAACTGCCAATGAGCAGTGCTCAGTTTCGTTAATTGATGAGAATCAAGTACTTTTTTATCAACTAGATGATCGTGCAAAAGCGCAGACCCAATCTATCCTCCCAATGATTGAAGCAGCTTTTCAGCAAGCTGAAGTACACGTTTCAGATTTGGATGCGATCGCTTTTAGTCGTGGTCCTGGCTCATTCAGCGGTGTGCGTATTAATGCAGCAGTCACTCAGGCACTTGCATGGTCACATGACGTGCCTGTGATTCCTGTTTCATCCCTTCAAGCTCTGGCACAGGCTGCTTATCGAATGTATCAACTGACAGAAGTTACGGCTGTACTTGATGCAAGAATGAGTGAGGTCTACATTGCAAGTTTTCAGTTAAATGCTCAAGGTTTAATGCAGTTGGTGGATGAAGAGCAATTATTAAATTATGAAAATGCTGCAGCCTATCAAAAGTTTCAAATGATTGGTTCAGGAACAAAATGTATTCATCCCGAATTAAATGATTATTCACATGTCCAAGCAACTGCTGAGGATATAGCGACGATTGCACGTGAACATGCTTTAAAAGAACAATGGCTCAGTGCCGATCTCGCACTACCCGTTTATTTACGTGACAATGCGTGGAAAAAAATTCCAGAACAAGGCAAAGCATAATTAGGAATTTCTATGGATCTTTTACTGCTGCTTAAAGCGGCAATTATGGGTATCGTTGAAGGTATTACTGAGTTTTTACCCATTTCTAGTACAGGCCATTTAATTTTAGCCGCTGAACTCATGAATTTCTGGACCAAGGAAAAAAGTGATGTCTTTGTGATTGCCATTCAAATGGGGGCAATCGCAGCGGTTATTTATGAATATTGGTCGCGCTTATGGGGTGCTGCAACGGGTATGGTCACTGGCGAAGCACAAGGTAGAAGACTCGGATTTGGTTTAATCTTGGCTTCAATCCCAATTGTTACAATAGGTTTGACCTTTGGGCAAACAGTAAAAGAGCTATTATTTAATAACTACGCGATTGCAATTGGCCTGATTGTGGGTGGTTTAATTATCATTTGGGTAGAAAAAAATCCCCCAAGAATACGTGTCAAAGAAGTTGAAGAGCTCAGTTATAAAGATGCAATTTGGATTGGTTTAATTCAAGTGCTCTCTTTGATCCCAGGTACGTCACGTTCTGGTGCTACGATCATCGGGGCAATGTTTTTAGGCGTTTCCCGCAAAGCAGCGACCGAATTTTCATTCTTTCTTGGAATTCCAGTCATTATTGGTGCTGGATTATTAGATTTATATCAAAGCTATGATGTGTTCCAGACTGCTGAAGATTGGGCAGTGTTGACAACTGGGTTGATTGTTTCATTTGTCTCAGCTTTATTACTCATTCGAGCTTTGGTTGCCTATGTCGCAAAACGTGATTTTATGATTTTTGCTTGGTATCGAATTGCTTCAGGTTTAGTGATCCTTCTCTTTGCATTTACAGGTTGGAAATTATGGTAAGCGAAATACGCTTATTTGCTGAACGAGATTTTCTTGAGAAAGCACAGCATTTTAATGCTGTGCTTTCTTCTCGTGGGGTGCAGTCAACAATCGAAGAGGTTGAAAAATTGAATGCTCGATTTTTCAGACATCATCCTGAACTTGCGCTTTGTGTTGATCAAGATGGGTTGTGGCTGTGCGCACAGGGCATGCGTATGCAACCTGATTGGAAAGCCGAAGTCGGTCGCTTAAAACGTGCTAGCTTGAAATCTGAAATGATTGCGAGGGCATGCCAGTTATCTGAAAAACCCCAGCTCATTGATGCCACCGCAGGGCTTGGGCATGACAGTTTACTGATGGCACATTTAGGGGCAAATGTCACATTAGTTGAACGACATCCAATTTTATATACTTTGTTAGAATCTACTCATCAACAAGCGAGTCTTGACCCATTTTTAAAGAGTATTGTTGCGCGTATTCAGCTGGTTTTTTCAGATTCCGCTGATTATCTTAAGCAATGTGAAAACCAACACGTCGATGCCGATGTAGTATATTTAGATCCAATGTTTCCACAGCGCGATCAGAATCAAAATGCCATTAAAAAACAAGCGCAAGTTAAAAAACAAATGCAGCTGTTACATCTTCTGTTGCCTGAAGATGGAGAGATGGATTTAGGTGAAGAATTGTTGGCATTGGCTCAAAGCGTTGCTAAGCGAGTTATTGTAAAGCGACCAAGGCATGCTGTTTATCTCAATGCGCAAAAACCTGATCATCAATGGTTAGGTGATGCATGTCGCTTTGATGCCTATTTTCAAACGATTGTTTCTGAGTAGTTTGGTAAATGACTCAAAAATAATCGAAAAATTGTTATATAGTTAAAAGTAGCATTGATAATTATTTAACCGAGCATAAACTTAAAAAAGCTGATCCAAGCACCTACACAGTAATCATATGATAGACCTTAAACCTTCAATTAACTTTTGGCATGATTTAAAAAGTAACCAGCTTGCAGGGATTTGGTTATTTTTAGGTTCAAGGAAATCACTACAGATTGTAAGGCCATCAATTCTTCAACTTATTTTTTGGGGAATTCTTGGAGGTTCAGCGAGCTCTTTATTTAGCTGGTTATTATCGAATGGTGCTGGAGAATTTAACTCTCAAGGATTAGTGAGTTATGCGCTCTGGCCATTTATTGCTTTAATTGTTGGGATTTTCCTTTCACAGCGTACTAATAATCCACGTTTGATGTTAGTGCCAGCATTACTTTGGTTAGTACTAGACACACATATTGTTTTGATTCAGTGTCTTATCCAATATTATTTTAATAACTTTGACTATCAACCTAATTTCCTTGTTGATCATTTGCAGCACATATTTTCTTTATTGTTTGTTTGGCAAAGTTTAGCTGTTGTTTGGGTTTTTTCGCGTGAATTAAAATGGCCTTGGTGGGAGCGACTGCTCATCATGATCGCCACGTTTTTTACACTTTTTGTGTGGCAGATTTCGTCACAAAGTCAACCAATTTGGAAGGTAGATGAGGCGCCTCCAAGTATTTCAGAACAATCATTTTACGCGCAAAGCAGATTATTAAATCAGGCGCTTGAACAGATCCAATTTGGAGAGTTCGCGAACTCGCATTGGTATTTTATGGGCGTAGCTGGTGCAAGTTATCAAGATGTATTCAAATTGGAAATTCAAAGATTTAAAGATCAATTTGATACGCGTTTCGGAACCTTTGGTCGATCAATTGCGTTAATTAATAATCCTGCAACTCGCGAAGAATATCCAATTGCGTCAAAGACCAGTATTGATTTGGCATTGCAACGTATTGGCGCTCAGATGAATCGTGAAAGTGATGTCCTGTTTCTTTATATGACTTCCCATGGATTGAGTAACCAATTTCAAATGGAGAATACGCCAATTGATTTGGAAGACATAGATCCAAAATGGTTGCGCCAAACGCTTGATAAATCAGGGATCAGGTGGAGAGTCATTGTGATTTCATCATGTTTCTCTGGTAGTTTTATTCCAGCGTTGCAATCGCCAGATACATTAGTCATTACTGCAGCTGCAGCAGATCGAGAGTCTTTTGGTTGTTCAAATGATGCAGACTCGACTTATTTTGGACGTGCTTTCTTTGATTTAGCGATGCGTGAAAAAAATAGCTTACGTGAAGCCTTTGAAGATGCATCAGTCAATATTGCGCATTGGGAAAATGCACAAGGGTTTATGCCATCAGAGCCACAATGGGTCATTGGTAAGAATATGGAAATTATGTTGCCGCAACTTGAAAAGAGATTATTTCCTCAGGTTGGATTATCAACCGTAAGTAGTGAACACCAGAGTGATAGTGCTCAGTTTACGAATATGCGATGATGTTTTAAAAATTAAATGTGTGAGGCAGTGCAATGGAATTGGTTCAAAAGAATAAATGTTTTGATGGTGAACAACGTGTTTATCAGATCAATTCAAAGTTTTTGAAAAATCCGACTAAATTTTCTGTATTTTTACCTTCACAGGCACTCGAAGGTCAAAAATGTATTGCGTTGTACTATCTTGCAGGTTTGACTTGTACTGAAGAAACTTTTGTCATCAAAGCACACGCACAACGTTTAGCTGCACAATTGGGAATTATATTGATTGCTCCAGATACATCACCTCGTGGTGACGACGTGGCGGTCGGGGATTCTTGGGATATAGGGCAAGGGGCTGGATTCTATTTAAACGCAACTCAAGCACCTTGGGCTGAGCATTATCAGATGGAGTCGTATCTTATACAGGAGCTGTATTCTCTAGTTCTTACATCGTTTCCTGTACAGGATGAGGGGATTGGTATTTTTGGTCACAGCATGGGAGGACACGGTGCACTCACGCTTGCTTGGAAGTATCCAGACTTATTTAAGTCAGTCTCAGCATTTGCACCGATTTGTGCGCCATCAATTTGTCCATGGGGTGAAAAGGCATTTTCAGCTTACCTCGGAGAAGAACGTGAGTTATGGGAAGCACATGATGCGAATGAACTCGTGAAAGCAAAGGGTGCTCTATATCACGAAGTTTTAATTGATCAGGGGGTTGCAGATCAGTTTTATGCTCAACTTAATCCAGCACTATTTGCTGAATCATGTAAAACCGTAGGTCAAAAGCTCACATTGCGGGAGCATGAGGGTTATGATCATGGATACTTCTTTATCCAAAGTTTTATTGATGATCATCTGCAATTCCATGCTTTACAATTGCAAAATTAATCTCATTTGAATTTTAAGATATTCATACTTAAGTTCGTTATAATGTGTGCGATATCACATTTAAACCATGTTGAATGATGACATCTCTCGGGATGTCATTTTTATAATCAGAGAAAATAATAATGAATTCATCAGAACACTCCGCTGAACAAGCACCCTTACCATTCATCAACGATCCATTTCCATTATCTGATGCAGATGAAAATCGACCGATTTATATGGGGAAAGTATTTAAATTTAAATTTCATGGCAATGCGATGGAGTACTTTGGCATATGGATCGTCAATATTTTATTGACGATTGCGACATTGAGCCTATATGCGCCATGGGCGAAAGTACGTCGTTTAAGATATTTTTATAACAATACCGAATTTTTTCATCGCTTTTTTGATTTTACTGGTTTACCGACTAAAATTTTGATTGGTCGACTGATAGCCATTGGCATTTGGGCAATATTTGCGATTGCCTCATATATGGATATGACGATAGCAGCATTTGGTGGACTGATTATTTATATTGCTCTTCCATGGTTGGTACGAGCCACAATTCGATTTAATGCGCGCAACAGTAAATTTGGGAACAGTCGTTTTTATTTTTCTGGCACGAATAAAGAAGCCTATAAACAATTTTTAATTGCGCTTGCTATCACCATTTTTACATTAGGTATATTTAGCCCTGTCGCAATTTGGATTTATAAAAAATATACGCTTAATCATTTGTACGTTGGACAACTCAAATTTCAATTAAACAATGACTGGCCTAGTTATATGCGAGCAGTATATGTTCCCATGATTCTCTTTGTATTGATTCTTATGCTCATCGGATTTGGTGGTTCGACATTATCAATACTCAGTGGTCATGGAATGGATATGATGCTGATGATGATCTTTGCCGTTTATGCGATTGGAATGTTGTTTATTGGTCCGTTAATACAGGCACGAATTTTTATTACTACGTGGAATAGCACAACACTCAACAGCAGTCAGTTTAAGACCAGTTGTAATCAATGGCGCTATGCATGGATTGTTGCGAGTAATTGGATCGCTAGAATCTTAAGTTTAGGATTATTGTCAGCATGGGCTGCTATTCGCATTTATCGATACCAAGTTGAGTCGATGAGCTTAGAATTAAATGATGATCCAAATCTGATGATGAATATTGCGCAAAGTGATCATAGTGCCATCGCGGAAGAAATTAGTGATATTTTTGATATTGATATTTCACTTTAGGAGTTAATTCAATGAATCAACCTCTCACAGTGACATATTATGATGGTGTTCTTTCTAAGCCTTTTACAGCACAGATTCGCCCTGCTAATCAAGACAGTATCGCTGTCAGTTATACAGATAAAGGCGAAGTGAAAACAGTCTACTATCATGCAGATGAAATGGTATTGCTTGGTAAAATTGGTCGACGTAATCCAGCTTTAGAGTTAACACATGACGCTAGGATTGAATTTCATGAGCGTCAGCTTCCTGAATGGTTGCCTGTTGAGCATAAAAATTTTCATCAAAAAGTATGGAAACTTGAACGTACACCATCGTTGATTATTTTTAGTGTTATTTTCGTGGTCGCACTTGGTTTCTCCGTCATTAAATGGGGAATACCGACGGCATCGCACATTGTTGCTTTCCAACTGCCAGAAAATACGCTGAATCGTTTGGGTGGTCAGGCAGAAGTTTATTTAGCCGAATACTCTAAACCTTCTCAGTTATCACAGCAAAGACAGGATCGGATTCTCGCGGATTATCTGAAATATGTTGCTGAGGGTCGTCCCGCTCAGTTGAAATTTAGGGAAGGTACCTCGCTTGGAGCCAATGCACTCGCATTGCCAAACAATACAATTTATCTCACCGATGAATTAGTGAAGCTTGCCAAGAATGATCAGGAAATTATCGGCGTTTTGGCACATGAACAAGCACATTTATTAAAACGTCACAGCTTACAACAAGGTCTTTCGAGCCTAGGATTCAGCGTACTTTATATTGCTATCACTGGTGATGGATCGGATTTAATTGCGACTTTGCCAGTTGCCATGATTGGTGCAGGATATTCACGGAAGTTTGAGTTAGAATCAGATCAGTATGCGCTAGAACTCATGCATAAACATGAAATGGATACAGTGCATTTTGCAAACTTTTTAAAACGTATGAGTGATGATATGGGAGAAGACGAAGATCAATCAAAAATTCTTGATCTCTTTGCAAGTCATCCTGCAACTGAAGAACGAATTCGCCGTGTTACTGAATTTAAACAGCAACAATAATGAAAAGCCGACTTTATGTCGGTTTTTCTTTAACTTTCTCTAGACCATATAACTTGATAGTCAGCTTGAACCATGCGATTGATATGATCAAGCACGACATTTTCTAGTCGTATTAATTCTTCTAAAGATATTTCTTCTTTATTCACAATACTGACATGAAGTTGATCAGGTTGTATTGATAATTCAACTGTCACTTTTGGCATAAAAATTTGATATTGGTCATCGGTATTGGCGACATCAAATTTATGTTTCCAATGATTGCTTAATCGTTTAGCGATACGTAATGCTTCGGAGCTGTCTATCGTTGTGGTTGTTTTCATTATTTACCGTAATGCTTGAAATTTATTGTATCTTAACATTCATCTCACCATAAGGTTGTTCCGAATATGCAACATAGCTTTGCATAAGTCATATTCCGTCCTTGAAGATTTTTTTATCAACGATTTGCATTTTGAGTTGAAATTTAAATAGCAGTAATTTCGAAGGAATGAATAAACGAAGTTTTGCTATAATCAACTTTTGAATTCTAATTTCCCGCCAGGTCCTGACATGTCCAAGCCATTCTTAATTGCTCCATCGATTTTATCTGCTGATTTCGCTCGCTTAGGTGAAGAAGTCGAAAACGTACTTGAAGCAGGTGCAGATGTGGTCCATTTCGATGTAATGGACAATCATTATGTACCAAATTTAACTTTTGGTGCTGGTGTATGTAAGGCACTTAAAAAATATGGTATTCAGGCCCCAATTGACGTTCATCTTATGGTGAAACCAGTCGATCGTATGATCGGAGATTTCTTAGAAGCGGGTGCAGATATCATCACTTTTCATCCAGAAGCATCAGACCATATCGACCGTTCATTGCAGCTGATTAAAGCTGGTGGTGCTAAAGCAGGTTTAGTTTTTAACCCTGCAACGCCTTTACATTACCTTGATTATGTACTGGATAAAGTGGATCAAGTCTTATTAATGAGCGTCAACCCTGGCTTCGGTGGACAAAAATTTATCCCAATGACGCTAGATAAACTTCGTGAAGCACGCAAAATTATTGATGCATCTGGTAAAGATATTCGCTTAGAAGTTGATGGTGGTGTTGGTCCAGCAAATATTCGTGAAATCGCTGAAGCTGGTGCAGATATGTTTGTAGCTGGTTCTGCCATTTTTGGAAAGCCAGATTATAAAGCTGTAATTGATGAAATGCGTGCAGAGTTGGCGAAAGTAGGTTCAATTAACGTTTGATCCGAAACATGTATAACACTACACACATCTGTGGATAAGTCTATGGATAACGTGGTGGATATCTGTGTTGATAACAGTCTGGATAATTTGATTAGATTATAATCATATTTAGTTCAATGGTTTGTTTATTAGACAATAAATGTATAAAAAAGGACTCATTTGAGTCCTTTTTTACAAAAAATGGATCTTCTTATCTTTTCTGTTGTATTGTTTGGGGGAGAAATTTTCGTTGCTCATTATTTGGCTTATCTTCGTGAATAAGTCTTAAAAGAGCGAGATAAAAAATCAATTTAAACATCCCAGACCAGTGATTCTATAGTGCAGTAAAGTGTTTTAATTTAGTGCGGATTTAGTCTTCTATCTGCCAATAGCGATCGCCTTTGTAATTCAATAGCCTAAAAATGCAGAAATAATCTAGAAAAGCTAGTCCGATAATGACCTATTTTTTGTAGGTGTATTTTGGGTCAAAAATTGTAAAATTGCGCCTATTTTGTGCGTGTGTTGATATAATTCAACCATCATTTGGAGGAACGACCTCCCTCATTTCTCTGAGAAAAATCGTCAGGACGGCCTGACTCTTAAATTATTTTAATTGGGAGCAGGCATCATGGCTTGGTTTATTCTTATTCTCGCGGGTTTATTTGAGATCGTTTGGGCATATAGTATGAAAATGTCTGAAGGATTTACTAAATTCACACCGACTGCAATTACTCTATTTTTTATGGTTCTCAGTTTTGGGTTGTTGGCACATGCCATGAAAACATTCCCTCTGGGAACTGCCTATACGATTTGGACGGGGATTGGTGCAGTAGGGTCTTTTTTAGTCGGCATTTTTATTCTGGGTGAGCCTGCGACAGCAATGCGGATGATTGCGGCTATTCTGATTATTTCAGGTTTAGTCATGATGAAATTAGCTTCAGCGTAAGATTTAAGGCAGCGTATCCATACGCTGCTTTTTTTAATTGAGAGAGGGTTTATTTTGGCTTGGTTAGTCTTGATTGTTGCAGGGTTGTTGGAAGTGGTCTGGGCCTATTTTATGAAAGTTTCAGATGGATTCACCAAATTGACACCCAGTATTTTGACGATCGTTTTCATGATCGCAAGTTTTGCTTTACTTTCCCATGCGATGAAAACTTTGCCACTCGGGACAGCTTATACCGTATGGACAGGCATAGGCGCTGTAGGTTCATTTGTGGTTGGGATTTTTATTCTTGGAGAACCTGCAAATGCAATGAGAATGATCGCTGCAGTATTGATTATTTCGGGTTTGGTCTTGATGAAGTTATCATCAACATAGTTAGATGATTCAACTTTCAGGCGATTAAAAAATGACTCAATTTTATTTAAAAAAAATAATGACACCTGTCGGTGAACTTCAATTGGTTGCTCATGATCGAGCATTGATTGTTGTCGCTTGGGAGAATGCACTTCCTCAGTTTATCCGAAATCAAATCGTAATTCAGCGGGATGATCACGAGATTTTATGCATTGCCGAAACACAGCTTCGCGAATATTTTTTAAAACAACGTCAGGTATTTGATTTGCCCATAGAACTTTATGGGACAGAATTCCAACGCTCGGTATGGAATGCGCTGTTAAAAATTCCTTTTGGAGAGTCTAGAACGTATAAGCAAATTGCTGAGGATGTTGGGAATGTAAAAGCGGTTCGAGCGGTAGGCTTGGCCAATGGGAAAAATCCTATCGCGATCATTGTACCTTGTCATCGTGTAATAGGTGTCAATGGCAAGCTGGTCGGATTTTCAGGAGGTGTGGAAAATAAGCTTAAGCTGCTGCAGCTTGAAGATGATAAGTGGTGATGTTATAACAACATAAACATATGAAATACAAAAATTATGTCTAATGAAAATCCTATAATTACAATTGTTTTTAATCTCATATCGCAGTTATGGTGGTTGATCTTAGTTCTAGCAATCATCCCTGTATTCAAAATGTTTGTACCTTATATCAAAGGAAAATTGGGTGAATACATTGTCCAATATCATGCAAAAAAAATTTTGAATGAGGACTATATTTTACTGAATGATCTAACATTTTTGGATCAGGACAATCAGACCACACAGATTGACCATATTTTATTGAGTCCTTATGGAATATTTGTGATTGAGACCAAAAACTATAAAGGTTGGATTTTTGGCTCATCACATCAAAAAATGTGGACTCAAAAAATTTATAAATCTAGCCATAAATTTCAAAATCCATTGCACCAAAACTACAAGCATATAAAGGTTTTAGAGGGATTGTTAAAAGATTTAATCGATTCAAATCTGTCGATACATGGGTTAATAGTTTTCGTGCCTAATTGTGAGTTTAAAACACCAATTCCTGTACATGTTCATTGGGGTAAAAGTTGGATTGAAGAAGTTAAAAGCTACCAAATGAAAGTGATTGATGATCGTAGACTACAGAGAATTAAATATCGTATTGAAAAAGCAGCGCTTCAAAAATCGTGGAAAACCAATAGAGAACATATCCGATCAGTCAAAGAAAGACTAAAAGATTAATAAAAAAAAACCCACAGTCAGTGGGCTTTTTATTTAGAAGCGTTTTGGAATTCTTTGGCCACCTTCAACTGGGATTTCAGCACGTTTTAATACACCAAATAGCCATGTTTCCGCATGGTGAACTGCATTTTTAATTTGATCACCTTGTGCCAACCTCCCTGCAATAAAACTAGCAAGAGAACAGCCTGAACCATGATACTCACCTTCAAGACGAGGACATTTTGTTTCAGAGACCATATCACCGTTGATGTAGAGTGCATTTCTAATATAAGTCGGTGTGTCTTCGTGACCACCTTTGACTAATACAGCTTTAGCACCCATTTCAAATAACTTCTGTGTAGCTTGATCTAAATCTTCACAGCCTGTTAATGCGCGAAGTTCAACGGTATTCGGTGTAAGAATCGTAGCAAGAGGAATCAATTCAACAAAAGCCTTGACCAATGTTGCTTGATTTCCTAATGAGCCACCACTATTGGCAACCAAAACTGGATCGAGTACGTATTGGAAATCAGGATGTGCTCTTAGGAATTCTGCCAAAGCGGCGATATTGTCGGTAGTGCCGAGCATGCCAGATTTCACTACTTTGATAGGAAGATCGTTCACTACAGCATTCGCTTGAGCCAGCAGTAAATCTTTTGAGGTTGCTTCAAATCCAAAAACTTGTTGAGAGTTTTGAATGGTTAACGCTGTACATGCGATTGCTGCATGAGCACCACTTTGGCCGATCGCTTCAATATCTGCTTGTAAGCCAGCACCACCAGATGGATCTAAACCAGAAAAGCACAATACAGTAGGGCGCACAACAATGTCCTTCATCGATCAATTTGGAGTAGTATAGGCAAGTTTCTGAGAAGTCTCGATAGCATTTCTAAAAAAGGTACAGCATGATTAAAAATATTCTCATTGATTTAGATGGAACGCTAACTGATCCTAAAGTGGGTATTACGACTTCTGCACGTTATGGTTTAGAAAAAGTAGGTCATCTTATCGCGGAGGATGAGAATATTGATTGGATTATTGGACCACCTTTAAAAGCCTCGTTGGCCAAAATTTTGAAGGTTGATGTGAATGATGATTTGGCGGAACAGGCTTTACTTGGTTATCGTGAACGCTTTGCTGTAAAAGGTTTATTTGAAAATTTATTATTTGAAGATGTAGCAGAGACATTGGCAACACTTAAGAACAAAGGTTACAGATTGTTTTTAGCTACTGCAAAGCCTGAGGTGTATGCCCAGAAAATTCTTGAACATTTCAATCTCACACCGTATTTTGATTATGCCTATGGCAGTGAGTTAAATGGTGACCGCACCAATAAAGCTGAACTTATTGCATATATTTTAGAGCGAGAAAAAATTAAGCCAGAAACCTGTTTAATGGTAGGGGACCGAGAGCATGACATTATCGGTGCTCGAAAAAATGGGATTGAAACGATTGCGGTGGAATACGGTTATGGCAGTGATGCAGAGTTAGCCGCTGCTGCACCCAAAGCCAGAATTCAAGCTTTCCATCAAATTTTAAATTACGTTGATTAATCTAAGCCGAAATTTGGGCTCAAGAGCAACTCTCAAGAGATTGCTCTTCGTAGCTTAGCTTAGATCCAAGTACAAGGACTCTTTGACCTCTTCCATCACGATGTAACTATGGGAGGATGCAGAGGAGGGAAGCATTTTAAGCAGGTCACCCAGTAGTTGGCGATAAGCACTCATTTCTTTTAGTCTCGCTTTCACCAAGTAATCGAATTCACCTGAAATTAAATGACACTCTAATACCTCAGGTATCTCAACTAAATTCTTGGCGACTTGATCAAAAACATCTCCAGATTTCGCCGATAACTTAATTTCTAGAAAGACGAGTAAATTACGCTCCAATAACTCCGGATTTAATCGGGCGTAATAGCCCATAATAATGCCATCTCGTTCTAGTCTTTTCACTCTTTCCGAGCATGGGGTTGTAGAAAGATTTACTTTTGCAGCCAGTTCACTAATGGCAATACGACCGTCCTTTTGCAGAATATCTAAAATCATACGATCAGTGCGATCTAATTTCCGCATGAATAATTTCCTTATTTTTTAATTTTTTCAGGATAAAACCCTTAAATTACCTAAATTATAACGATTAAAAGAGTGAAAAAAACTATTAAAGCAAAAATATACTAGTGAAATAAACTACACAGTGCTGAGGGATAGTTCATGCGCGTTATTGTATTAGGTAGTGGTGTCATTGGTGTTGCAAGTGCGTATTACCTAGCGCAACAAGGAGCAAGCGTCACTGTATTAGATCGTCAATCAGGTCCTGCCGAAGAAACGAGTTTTGGCAATGCAGGACAGATTTCTCCTGGGTATTCTACACCATGGGCCGCACCAGGAATTCCATTTAAAGCGGTTAAATGGATGTTTCAACATCATGCACCATTAGCAATTAATGTAGATGGAAGCTTGTGGCAGCTGAAATGGATGGCTCAAATGTTGAAGAACTGCAATGCGGCACATTACGCTATCAATAAAGAGCGTATGGTACGTGTTGCTGAATACAGTCGAGATTGTTTAAGAGAATTACGCGAAAATATTGGCATATCTTATGAGAATCGTTCAAAAGGAACATTACAAATTTTTCGTAAGGATGCGCAATTAGACGCAGTTCAACGAGACATTGAAGTTTTAAAAGAAACAGGTGTCGAATTTGAGTTATTAGATCGTGAAGGTCTAGGTCGAGTTGAGCCTGCTTTAGCGGAAGTTAAAGACAAATTGGTCGGTGGTTTACATCTTCCAAATGATGAGACTGGCGATTGCTATATCTTTACCAACGCGCTTGCTGAATATGCAAAAGGTATTGGTGTTGAGTTTAAATTTAATCAAAATGTTGAAAAACTCGTAGTTGAAGGTGATGAAATTAAAGGCGTTGTTGTCGACGGTCAAGTACTTACAGCAGATCGTTATGTACTTGCCTTCGGTAGCTATTCACGAGATTTTATTAAACCATTAGGTCTAGATTTGCCCATTTATCCAGTAAAGGGATATTCATTAACTATACCTATCGTGGATGCGCAATATGCGCCTCAATCAACCGTATTGGATGAAACCTACAAGATTGCAATAACTCGTTTTGATCAACGAATTCGTGTTGGTGGGATGGCTGAGTTAAGTGGTTTTAATAAAGAGTTAAATGAGGATCGCCGTGGCACCTTAGAGATGGTAACACGTGATTTGTTCCCAGGTGGAGATATGGCACAAGCCAGTTTCTGGACGGGACTACGACCGATGACACCAGACAGTACGCCTATTATCGGTGCGACGAAATATAAGAATCTATTTTTAAATACTGGACATGGCACGCTCGGCTGGACCATGGCATGTGGTTCTGGAAAGCTGATTAGTGATTTAGTGCTGAATCGGACTCCAGAGATTAGTACCGATGGACTTTCAATTCAACGTTATAACCACGCAGCTTAAAGGCTGCGTGGTTTGCTATTAAAAAATATAATAGGACAAGGAATATGTCTCGCCCGATACAGGCTGTCATTCATTTAAACGCAATCAAACATAATTTGAAAGTTGCTAAGCAACATGTGCCAAATGCCCAAATTTTTGCTGTTGTAAAAGCTAATGCTTATGGCCATGGGATCGAGCGCATTTATTCAGCCTTAAAGGATGCTGATGGGATTGCACTTCTAGAGCTGAGTGAAGCACAACGAGTTCGAGATTTAGGTTGGAAAGGCCCAATTTTGCTTTTGGAAGGTATCTTTCAAGAAGCGGATTTACAGTTGTGTCATGATTTGGAACTTCAATTTACCGTTCATAATGAGATTCAAGTCGAATGGATTAATCGGTGCGGTTTAGATGCACATTTTAATATTTTTCTGAAAATGAACAGTGGCATGAATCGTTTAGGATTCCAACCTCAACGTTACTCTGAAATTTGGAGTCTGTTAACTGAATTGCCGCAAGTGTCATCAATCACTCACATGACACATTTTTCTGATGCTGATGGCGAGCGCTTGAATCAGGTTGGCGTTGACTATCAAATTTCAGTATTCAATCAAATCGTCAGTGCTTTAGGTGGTCCTTGCTCAGTAAGTAATAGCGCAGCCATTCTTAGACATGCCAATCATGTCCACTCTAACATTGTACGTAGTGGCATTATGTTGTATGGGAGTTCACCGGATTATCCAACCCATACTATTCAAGATTGGGACTTAAAACCAACAATGTCTTTAAGAAGTGAATTGATTGCAATTCAAAAAATTAATCCTCAGCAAAGTATTGGCTATGGATCGACATTTTTTGCAGAACAAGCTATGAAAATTGGCATTGTCGCTTGTGGATATGCAGATGGATATCAACGGATTACTCAATCTGGCACAACAGTGCTTGTGAATGGACAAAAAACTTCTTTGATTGGTCGTGTAAGTATGGACATGCTAGCTGTTGATATCACGCATATTGAAGATGCAAAAATTGGCAGTGAAGTCGTACTGTGGGGCGTCTCAAAGTACGGAAGTTTGTTACCGATTGATGAGGTCGCTGCAGGAGCGAGTACTGTGGGATATGAGTTAATGTGTGGCGTAACGACGCGGGTTCCATTTGTTCTAGAAATTTAATGTTAAAAATTCAACGATCAACACTAGGATCGATACTGAGTAATCAAGGAATTAATATGCAAAATCAGGATATTCAAAAATTCAATAGTAATGGCGTGATGAGTGCAGTTACAGTCTTTAATCAAGTGGCTTATCTTTCTGGTCAAGTACCTAAGATTACGACGCCTGATATCGCCTTACAAACGAAAGATGTGCTGAATACGATCGACGCTCTTTTGGCTCAAGTAGGCACAGATAAATCTCGTTTATTGTCAGCACAAGTTTTCGTGAAGAATTTGGAAGATTTTCAAATCTTCAATCAAATTTGGATTGAATGGATGGAGGATTCAATACCACCATCACGAGCAACCATTCAGGCTGACCTCGTTAATCCAGAATGGTTAATTGAAATCGCAGTGATTGCTGCATTGAAATAACTGAATATAAGTAAGACTTCACGAGGAAGAGTCATTTATGGCTCCTCTCATAATAACAAAATCTCTCGAATCTCAGTTTGAAGCGGAATTTAGGCTGATCGATTAGATTAGATGGTGTAAAAGGATGTTGAATAATGACAACCACAAATATTGATGAACAATCATCTCCCAATGAATTACAGCGTAAGCTTTCAAATCGACATTTACAACTCATCGCCATCGGTGGAGCGATTGGTACAGGGTTGTTTATGGGCTCAGGAAAAACGATTTCACTTGCAGGACCTTCAATCATCATCATTTATATGATTATTGGTGCTATGTTTTTTTTCTTGATGCGTGCCCTTGGTGAAATCCTTTTATCTAATCTGCACTACAAATCATTTATTGATATGGCACATGATCTCATTGGACCAGGTGCAGGGTATTATATTGGTTGGTCCTATTGGCTGGGATGGATTTTGGTCGGTATTGCTGATTTAGCAGCAATTATCAATTATCTCAGTTTTTGGTTACCTCCAGATCAAATGTTTACCCCAATGGGGCAAGCAGCGATTAGTGCAGGATGTGTCTTATTCATACTCGCAATTAACTTAGTCACTGTAAAACTTTTTGGTGAAATTGAGTTTTGGTTTGCATTAATCAAAATTCTAGCCATTATTGGATTGATCTTGGTGGGTGCCTTCATGGTGTTTACGAGTTTTCAGTCACCAAGTGGTGCTGTTGCAAGCTTCAGTAACATTTGGTCTCATGGTGGAATGTTCCCGAAAGGATCCATGGGCTTTTTGGCAGGCTTTCAAATCGCAATGTTTGCCTTTGTTGGTGTAGAGTTACTCGGGACGATGGCTGCGGAAACCAAAGATCCTGAAAAAAATTTACCAAAAGCGGTTAATGCTATTCCGACACGTATTATTATTTTCTATGTGCTTTCGTTGATCATGATTATGTCTGTGACACCTTGGATCAATATCCCAGCAGATCAAAGTCCATTTGTCACATTATTCTTATTTGCGGGTATTGGTTCAGCTGCTGTGATTATGAACCTAGTGGTTTTGTCTTCTGTGATGTCTTCCATGAACAGTGGTGTCTTTTCTACCAGTCGAATGTTATTTGGATTGGCCCGTGACGGCCAAGCCCCTCAAAAGCTAGCAGAACTTTCAAGTCGTGCCGTACCTGCTAAGGGATTAATCTTTTCATGTACATTTATTATGGCCGGTGCAGCATTTCAGTATTTTGTGCCAAATACGATGGAAGCTTTTACATTAGCAAGTTCGCTGTGTGTGATTCTTTTCATTAGTATTTGGGCGATTATCATGGTGTGCTATATACGCTACCGTAAATTGCGACCTGAGCTACATGAAAAGTCGAATTTTAAAATGCCGGGTGGAGTGGCAATGTCATACGTTGTATTGGCATTTTTGCTATTTGCATTAATCATTTTAAGTTTAGAGCCAGACACGCTGAAAGCTTTGATGATTAGCCCAATCTGGTTAATTCTGTTGGCTGTAACATACCGTGTTCTTTATAAACCACGTATGCGTAAGCGTAACCATAATTAATTTTTAGAGAAAGAAAAAACCTCCACGAATGGAGGTTTTTTTATATTCTTTAGTTAGAATGAAGGTTTGACCACAACTAAAATTACAACTGCGAATAAGATCAATGTGGGCATTTCGTTGAAATAGCGCCAGAACTTATGACTTTTATAGTGTGCATTATCAATGAGTTTTTTACGGTAATATCCACACACTAGGTGGTATATGACCAGTAATCCGACTAAACCAACTTTTAAATAAAACCATAAAGCTTCATGATAATGTCGAGTTGCATCACCCCAGTCCACTAAAAAATGTGCAGTGATCAATGTTGCGATCATCGCAGGCCACATAATGCCACGATAAAGCTTACGTTCCATGACTTCAAAGCGTTGATGACTTATGGCATCGTCACTCATCGCATGATAAACATAAAGCCGTGGTAGATAGAACAAAGCAGCGAACCAACATACCACAGCAATAATATGTAATGCTTTTACCCATAGGAAAGCATCTGAAGGAGCATCCATCTAATCACCCATTATGGGCGGAATTAAATTAGCCTTCCCATTTCTTGAAAATGAGGCAGGCATTTACGCCGCCGAAACCAAAACTGTTACTCATTACAGTATTCAGTTTTGTATCGCGCTTTTCAAGTACGATATCAAATGGTTTTGCACCTTCATCAAGCTCAGTAACGTTGATATTTGGTGCAATAAAGTCCTTCTGCATCATGAGAATAGAGTAAATCGCTTCTTGTACACCTGCAGCGCCTAAGCTATGACCTGTCATAGATTTTGTTGAACTTAAAGGTGGTACTTGACCTTCACCGAATGCGCGTTCCATTGCTTTCAATTCAGTCACATCACCAGCTGGTGTAGATGTGCCGTGTGTATTTACATAATCAATTTTTTCAACACCATGCTGTTTTGCTTCATCAAGTGCCATCAAGATGCAACGTGTTGCACCTTCACCTGATGGTGCGACCATATCAGCACCATCAGAGTTGGCTGCATATGCAACGACTTCAGCAAGAATATTTGCACCGCGCGCTTGAGCATGCTCAAGAGATTCAAGTACCACGAAACCACCGCCGCCAGCAATGACAAAACCATCACGATCAGCAGAGTAAGGGCGAGAAGCGGTTTCTGGTGAGTCATTATATTTTGAGCATAAAGCACCCATTGCATCAAATAATAGGCTTTGTGACCAATGGTCTTCTTCACCACCACCAGCGAGCATTAGATCCTGTTTGCCAAGTTGAATCAGGTTGTATGCGTAACCAATGGCATCAGCTGAGGTTGCACAAGCACTTGTAATAGAGTGAGCGATACCTTGTAATTTGAATGCCACACCAACGTTAGCTGTAATAGTATTTGACATATTGCGTGGAACAAAGAAAGGGCCAATTTTACGTGCGCCTTTCTCTTCAAGAAGTTCAATCATTTCAGCGACAGAAGCTGTAGAGTTGCCGCCTGAACCACCCGCAATACCATAACGAGGATTGCCCGCAAGATCTTCAGCGGTTAGACCCGCATTTTCAACCGCAGCGACTGCAGCGTTATAGGCATACATCGCACATACACCCATAAAGCGTTTCAGTTTACGGTCAATACCGTCAAAATTTTGTTCTGCTGCAGCACTAACATGACTTTTAAAATTAAGTTCAGCATAAGTTGGGTTAAAACGTGTGCCTGAAATACCATTTTGTAAGGCATGATTTACATCTTCTAATGTATTACCAATGCATGAGTTAATGCCCATACCAGTGATTACAACACGTTTCATTTACAATTCCCTATTATGGTGAAGTCATTTTATGGAAAAATTCACATCGATGATTTGATTGGATGTAAAAGTCCATAAGATCTTGTCAAAAATTCGTATCATGATATCAGAATCTATTTTAAATTCTTATGGCAAATCAATATCGCAGCGTTAAAACGCTTATTGGCAGATATGTTCACTATATTGCAACCGAATAAAACACGATAAAGTTGAGATAACTCTTGACTGCGCATAGAATTTTAAACATAAGTGATAAATGCGAAGGAGGGTTGTAAATGGCAAATTCTAATAATAAGCAATCTAGCGGACTGGTATTAAAAGCATTTGGAGTGGCTAAAAAGCTCAGTGCTACTGGATTTGAACTGGCACAACATGTTGCACCAGGATCAATTGCGAAATTGACGCAACAACCTGATCCACAAAAAATTATTGACATAACTTTAGATGAGAGAAAAATGACTGAACAAAAAAAGTACGAAACCCCTCAACAATTATTTCGTGATCATGTCCCTCAAGTTTCTCAAAAAATTTTTGGTCGTCATTACAGTAAATTAAATAATGTTGCTTCTTTTATCTCTCCGGACTTAAACAACAAAGTTGCAGATTATTTTTTTGATAAATTGAATGATTTTGTTTCTGAGTTAAGTTCAGTTGAGCATGTATTAAAGGAAGTTGGTGCAAAAAGCTTGGATGAACTTAAATCAAGCCCTGATCGTGCGAATCGTATCGGTGAAGCATTAGCCAATCAAAATAAGTTGATTGCAGCGGTTCAGGGGGCAGTGTCTGGTGCGACAGGCGTAGTTGGTACGGCCATCGATATTCCTTTCTCGTTGGCATTTACGTTGCGTAGTATTTACCAAGAAGGGCGCGCGCACGGTTTTGAACTTAATCATCGTCAAGAGCAAGAGATCGTTGAGTATGTATTCAAACAAGTCGATTTAGGTGTTATTGCGGAAAAGCAAACACTTTTAGTGGCATTAAGAACAGTCGCAAATTTATTGGAAACACAAGATACTCATCAGCTACAAACCCTATTGGGCTCTAGTAACGACTTCACGGCTTTAAAAAATTGGCTGAGTAATCCTGAAGGTGGTTATAAATGGAATTGGTTGAATCAGATTCCTCAAATTTCAATTTTATCTAAATTAGCACCTGTGGCTGGTGCTGGTATTGGTGCAGTATATAGCTGGCGTTTGGTGGAAGAGGCTCATACTAAAGCTAGAGCTGTTTTTTCAGGAGCACAGAAGTACATTCTCCAACATCCAGATGAGCAGGTATCTGTTCAGGAGGCCTTTGAGCGCGGTACAGAATTATTAAAGCAATCTTCACTCGCATTGAATTCCGCAGTGTCAATCAATAATGAGTTAGTGGTTGAGGTTGAAGAGTTTGCAAAAAAACTTGAAGGAGAAGAGTCTATTCAAGTTGATGAGTCTGCAGTTCATAATGATTCAATTTCAGCAATTAAAATTGAAGCAAAATCTACCGAGTCTGAAAAAGAAGAAGTGGTCAGTGTTGAGGATGGTCTTAAGGCCTTAGCTGAAAAACATGTGGAATCGGCTTCTAATGAAAGTGTTCAAGACGCTGATAAAGACCAGCCTCAAGGCGAACCTATTGTGCAGGTAAAAGTGCCCCCTAAGCGTCGTAATTCAAAAAAGAAAGACGAAGCAGCAAACTCACTACCTACTTCACAGAAAAAACAATAAATTTAGTTATGAATGGTTGATCAAATCATTCTGAAAATTTCGTTGTAAGCACACAATGGTCAATATTTGATGTCATGTTGAATGTTGACCATTTTTACTTCTTGGCTTACAATTGCATGCCCTCAAAAAGTAGTATTTTTTGGGGCTTTTTATTAACGGGAGAATTGCCACATGGCAACAACAAATCAGTTGATCCGTAAGGGTCGTACGACTTTGATTGAAAAATCAAAAGTTCCTGCGTTGAAGGCTTGTCCACAACGTCGTGGTGTTTGTACACGTGTTTACACAACTACACCTAAAAAACCTAACTCAGCAATGCGTAAAGTTTGCCGTGTTCGCTTAACTTCAGGTTTTGAAGTATCTAGCTATATCGGTGGTGAAGGCCATAACCTACAAGAGCACAGTGTTGTTCTTATCCGTGGTGGTCGTGTTAAAGACTTACCAGGTGTACGTTACCATACCGTTCGTGGTTCTTTAGACTGTGCTGGTGTTAAAGATCGTAACCAGTCACGTTCTAAATACGGTACTAAGCGTCCTAAGAAATAATCTAACTAGATCATTTTCTTAAACGTATAGAACTGCAATCCTTTATCGTCTCGCTTGTCTGATTTCTGCATTTAATTTTGTGAAATTCAAGCGACGTGTAGTAAGGCCAGCGAATAGTACATGACACTTTGTACTGCTGCTGGATAAACCTGAAGTGTCATATTTATAGGTAGTATTAAAATGCCAAGACGTCGCGTAGTCGCTGCTCGTGAAATCCTTCCGGATCCTAAGTTCGGCAGCCAAACAATCGCTAAGTTCATGAACCACGTAATGCAAGATGGTAAAAAATCTATTGCTGAAAGTATCGTTTACGGTGCTTTAGACCGCGTTCAAGAAAAATCTAAAGTAGACCCAGTTGAATTTTTCGAGACTACTCTTGAAAAAGTTCGTCCTATGGTCGAAGTAAAAGCACGCCGTGTTGGTGGTGCTACATACCAAGTTCCTATGGAAGTACGCCCATCCCGTCGTACTGCTTTAGCGATGCGTTGGTTAGTAGATGCTGCTGCTAAGCGTTCTGAAAAAACTATGGCGTTACGCCTTGCTGGTGAGTTGCTTGACGCAGCTGAAGGTAAAGGTTCAGCGATCAAGAAACGTGAAGATGTGCATCGTATGGCTGAAGCCAACAAAGCCTTCTCTCACTACCGTTTCTAAGCGGATAAAACAGCCCCTATTCAGGAGGGTGGTAAGTCGGGTTTCACTGATTTGTCATCGAATCGCTTTAAGCTGCTCAGCAGCTTAAAGCGTCCTGTTTTAAACAACAAAATTTAGGAATGCAAGAAATCATGGCTCGTCAAACCCCAATTTCTCGTTACCGTAACATTGGTATCTCAGCACACATTGATGCTGGTAAAACAACGACTTCTGAACGTATTTTGTTCTACACAGGTGAGAGCCACAAACTAGGTGAAACTCACGAAGGTTCAGCAACAACTGACTGGATGGAACAAGAGCAAGAACGTGGTATTACTATTACTTCAGCAGCAGTAACTTGCTTCTGGAAAGGTATGGGTAACCAGTTCGAACAACACCGTATTAACGTAATTGACACACCGGGACACGTTGACTTCACGATCGAAGTTGAGCGTTCTATGCGTGTTCTTGACGGCGCGTGCATGGTTTACTGTGCTGTAGGTGGTGTACAACCTCAGTCAGAAACTGTATGGCGTCAAGCAAATAAATATAAAGTACCTCGTATTGCGTTCGTTAACAAAATGGACCGTACTGGTGCAAACTTCTTCCGTGCTGTTGAACAAGTAAAAACACGTCTTGGTGGTAACCCAGTGCCAATCGTGATTCCTGTTGGCGCAGAAGAAAACTTCCAAGGTGTAGTAGACCTTATCGAAATGAAAGCGATTATCTGGGATGAAGCATCTCAAGGTATGAAGTTTGAATACGGTGAAATTCCTGCTGACCTTGTTGAGCTTGCTCAAGAATGGCGTACGAACATGGTTGAAGCTGCTGCAGAAGCATCAGAAGAACTCATGGATAAGTACCTAGAAGAAGGTGATTTGACTAAAGAAGAAATCATCGGTGGTCTTCGTGCACGTACATTGTTGAATGAAATTCAACCAATGCTTTGTGGTTCAGCGTTCAAAAACAAAGGTGTTCAACGTATGTTGGATGCTGTTATTGAATTCTTACCAGCACCTACTGACGTTGAAGCAATTAAAGGTATCTTAGACGACAAAGATGAGACAGAAGGTTCTCGTGAAGCGTCTGATGAAGCACCGTTTGCTGCGCTTGCGTTCAAAATTATGAACGACAAATTCGTTGGTAACTTGACATTCGTTCGTGTTTACTCAGGTGTTCTAAAAGCTGGTAGTGCAGTTTATAACCCTGTTAAATCTAAACGTGAACGTGTTGGTCGTATTGTACAGATGCACGCTAATGACCGTCATGACATCGAAGAAATTCGTGCGGGCGATATCGCGGCATGTGTAGGTCTTAAAGATACGACTACAGGTGATACACTTTGTGATGAAAACAACGTGATCACATTGGAGCGTATGGAATTCCCAGAGCCAGTAATTGCACTTGCAGTTGAACCTAAAACTAAAGCTGACCAAGAAAAAATGTCAGTTGCTTTGGGCCGCTTGGCGAAAGAAGATCCATCATTCCGCGTTCGTACTGATGAAGAATCTGGTCAGACTATTATTGCTGGTATGGGTGAGCTTCACCTTGACATCATCGTTGACCGTATGAAGCGTGAATTCGGTGTTGAAGCGAACATTGGTAAACCAATGGTTGCTTACCGCGAAACGATTAAAAAATCTGTTGAGCAAGAAGGTAAGTTTGTTCGTCAAACTGGTGGTAAAGGTAAATTCGGTCACGTATATGTACGTTTAGAGCCAATGGATCCTGAAGCTGGTAAAGACTACGAGTTCGCTGAAGAAGTTGTTGGTGGTGTTGTACCTAAAGAATTCTTTGGTGCTGTAGACAAAGGTATTCAAGAACGTATGAAGAATGGTGTCCTAGCTGGTTACCCAGTTGTTGGCATCAAAGCGACATTGTTCGATGGTTCTTACCATGATGTCGACTCTGACGAATTATCGTTCAAAATGGCGGGTTCTTACGCATTCCGTGATGGTTTCATGAAAGCAGATCCTGTTCTTCTTGAACCTATCATGAAAGTTGAAGTAGAAACTCCAGAAGACTACATGGGCGATATCATGGGTGACTTAAACCGTCGTCGTGGTATGGTTCAAGGTATGGACGATTTACCTGGCGGTACTAAAGCAATCCGTGCTGAAGTTCCACTTTCTGAGATGTTCGGTTACGCAACACACATGCGTTCTATGTCTCAAGGTCGTGCGACTTACTCTATGGAATTTGCTAAATATGCTGAAACTCCACGTAACGTGGCTGAAGGCATCATTGCTAAGTTCCAAGCTGGTGGTAAAAAAGGTGACGACGAGTAATCTTTCGATTACTATAAGCCCAACTAATTCATAGTTTAAAACCAAGTGCTCATGGAGTGATCCTCCATGAGTAGTTTAAAAAGGAAGATCTCATGGCTAAGGCTAAGTTTGAACGTAATAAGCCACACGTTAACGTGGGCACAATCGGTCACGTTGACCATGGTAAAACAAC
>NZ_JBWYJA010000017.1:0-46858 GCF_056780035.1 Acinetobacter sp. ANC_7503
TAGATTTTTTCCTCCCTTGCAACCCCTTATTTCACTTATTTTCAACGGGTGTTGCTTTTTTCGACTAAAAAGATGAAAAACATGAATTTTCACTCGTTTTTTAATCATTATTCATATTTATTTTCATCATTCATTTAAATTTTACGAATAATTTTCATTTTTATACACACTGGAGCTCATATATTTTGATGTTTTATTTTCCAAAATGTTTTTTTAGGCTACATTGAATAAAAATTAAGTTGAATTGCTCGCATGATGCGCTCCATTATTCTGATCTTTTCCTTTTTATGCGTTGCATATTTTGCTGTACAACGTTTTATTCATCCTCAATTAAATCACAATTCAACTTTAGATCGGCTTCAACACCCCATTGATCAACGCCTAAGATATCGTATTGGGTTTATTGACCCAAGATTTCAACTTGATACAGAGGCATTACGCCAAATAACTCAAGAGGCAGCGAATATCTGGGAAAATCAAACTCAACAAAAGTATTTCGTTTACGACCCCAATGCTCGTCTTACAATTAATCTCATTTTTGATGAACGTCAAAATGAATCCAATTATAGAAAGCATACGCTAAAGCAATTTGAAAATAGCAAATCATTAGCCGACCAAATGAGATTACAGCTAGAGCAAGAATCACAACAACTTGAATTTTTAAAACAGCAAATTGAACAGCAGCAACACAACTATAGTAATGATCTAGATCAACATAATAATTTCGTCCACCACATTAATGGCTTAAACACATCTATTACAGATTCACAACTTCAGCAGATCAATAACTCTAAGACACGGCTCACACAGCAGAAGCTTGGGATTGAAAGCAATATTGAACGATTTAACATCTTACGAACAGAACTCAACGATAAAGTTGAAAAATTCAACCAATCCCAACACCAACAACGTAAAGCTATTAATGAGTTTAACCAAGTTTTTCAAGCCAAAATGTTCCACAAAGGCGAGTTTAATGGTCGTGAAATCAATATTTATGAATTTCAATCTATAGATGAGCTTCGAATCACATTAGCTCACGAATTTGGTCATGCATTAGGTCTTCAGCATACTAATGACCCCAATGCCTTAATGTATCCAATTCTAGAAAAGCAGAATTTCTCCAATTTTAAATTGACTACTGCCGACCTCGAACTGCTAAAAAGTCGATAAAATCAGCGCCACAGCTCAATCCCATAATTAAATTACGGATTTAATTGAATAGTTTTGAATTCGTGTTAAGGTATTTTAAAATTAATCAGAGGAGAGAGACGTGAGTTATTATCATATTATTCTTGAGGTAAATGATCATATCAGCACGATCGAGGAAACTCGTGATATTGAAATATTTGATATTGTCGAGCTTCAACCTTATCTCTACTCAATTTTACTGCCATATTTCAATAAACAACTCATCGAACTCGATGATGAGAACATTAAATTCGAAGACGTCTTACATATTCAAATTAAGCAAACATTATTACCTATTCAAGATTTAATTGAAGAGGAACAACGCCAGCTTCCAAGCGATACAGATGTCACCATTACAGCTTATGAAATTTTTAACGATCGAGAATTAAGTCAAGATGTAACCTTAGTCATTTTTGACTTACTCGATGCTGTTAAAATCGATCGCTCTATTATTTAGAAACATCATCACAAAAAAAGGTCAACCTATGTTGACCTTTTTTAATCCGAGAACCTATTTATTGCATCATCAGCTGAGCCTGCTCATTTCTAAATGCACTCAATATCTGCTGTCCCGCTCGACCTGTAGGATTTAAGCCCAATCGGGTTTGCTCTTGACGAATTGCCTGTCGAGTTTTATCCCCAATTAAACCATCAATCGCACCAATATCGTAACCGCGCCGGATTAAATAGCGTTGAATTTCTCGGCGTTCTGCTCTTGATGTACCAGGATCATCAGTCGGCCAAGCTTTTGCAATTTTAGCTTTTCCTTGCAATCGATCTGATAAATGTGCGATTGCCAACGCATAACTTTCTGCTGCGTTATAACTATATATAGCATCAAAATTTTTAAATACTAGAAAGACCGGCCCAGCACTGCCAGCAGGCGCAAGCAACCCAGCTTGAGAAGATGCAGAAAGATTACCCTGAATTAAAGGGGAGCCATCCACTCTATTCAATCCTTGATTGACCCAATAAGACAATGCTTTCTTATTACGTCGCCCCTCACCTACAACTGACATTCCTGCAGGAATCTGCACTTCAAATCCCCAAGGTTGACCAGTTTGCCATCCTCTTTTCTTCAAAAAATTTGCTGTTGAAGCCAAAGCATCTGGAATACTCGAGACTAGATCACGTCGTCCATCACCATCAAAATCTACAGCAAGCTCATCATAGGTTGAAGGCATAAACTGAGTATGACCAAAAGCCCCTGCCCACGATCCTCTCAATTGTTCTTCCCGAACATCACCACGCTGTAAAAGTTTCATGGTGGTAAAAAATTCACCTCTAAAATACGATTGACGGCGCCCCTCACAGCTTAAAGTTCCCAAAGCTTGAAGTAATGGATAGCGTCCAGAAATATCACCATAGTTACTCTCAACTCCCCAAACTGCAACCACCATTTCAGCTGGAATGCCATAAGCCACACTTACACGGTCAAGTGTTTCTCGATGCTGTCGAAGTTTCTGTTGCCCCAATTGAACACGTTCATCATCAACTAAACCTGACAAATAATCCCAAATTGGCGTCGAAAATTCAGGCTGATAATTTAAACGTTCAATCACAGAATAGTCAGGAGTTAAATTCTGCGTGTAACGATCATACGTCGCCGAACTAACCCCTCTAGTGATCGCTTGTGATTTTAAATTCGAGATGCATTGCTGAAAATTAGGAGCGGATGACACAGTTGGCGTCATGAATGGCGAGGCTGTCACAGACTGACCATTAATAATCAACTCAGCATGAGTTTGAGATATCGCTAAAAAAAATGAACCTATCGTGAGTGCAAGCCGTTGCATAAGACCCTGTAATTCTAAAATGTTGGAATTATGTCTTTACCTTAACAGCTCACTCTAAAAATTAAAGCATCGAATCGTAAATTTAAATTCATACTTTCTACTTTTTTAAATTTATTTTGAAAATTTAAATTTAATAACTTATCCACAACCTAGTTTTAAATTCATTTGTTATTGAATTTAAATTTAAACCGCCACACAACATTTAAATTCAAAAAACTTATCCACAGCCACCCAATACTAAAAATCAACCTAAATCATTGAAAATTATAAATATTAAAATAATTTAATTTACTCAATAGATAAGAATTTAGATATAAATCTTTAAATACATTTTTGAATTCAAACCTCAATAGTAACTTTGAATTCAAAATATCCTGCAAGCCTATTATTTTGAATTTAAACCCACTTTGAATTCAAAGTTAAGATGGCTCACATAAGCCATAATCAAACTTATACACAGTTCAAAATATGTATTCTAATCAGAACTAATAGTATAATTATTATGCAATTTTTTTAAAATTTCATCCGACCAATGGCAAGTGATTTTTAAAGAGGCGCAATCATGCCTTAAACAAGATAAATAAAAAAGCGACCACTCGTGTGATCGCTTTTTTTATCAGCAACTTAAAGTCTAGATGGTCATATCTTCACTTAATGCTAATGGGTTTGGTAAAATTTTCGACAATTGGCGACAGAGTGTAGTCAATTCTGAGCTATCGATTGGCATTAAGGTAATATGACCAATTTTACGACCTTCACGTTCTGACTTGTTATAAAGGTGCAAATGTGCACCCTCTAAAGCCAACACATCTTCAGTCTTTGGATGCTGACCAATAATGTTCACCAATACCGTTGGACGAATCATCTCAGTTGAACCCAAAGGTAAGCCTGCAACAGCACGGATATGGTTTTCAAACTGAGAGCACACAGCACCTTCAATCGACCAATGACCTGAGTTATGTACACGTGGCGCCATCTCATTAGCATATAAGCCTTTGTCCGTCACAAATAGCTCAAGCGTCAGCACACCGACATAGTTCAAATGGTTAAGCAAGCGAGTGATGTAATCTTGTGCTACAGGTTGTAGATCTACACTGTTCGGTGCAGGGACAATCGAGTGCGATAAGATACCATTGTGATGGTGGTTCTCAGCCAATGGCCATGTTTTCACATCACCATTCTGACCACGTACTGCAATGATTGACACTTCACGCGAGAAAGTCACAAAACTTTCAGCAATCAATTCACCCGCAGGACCAAGTTCCGCCCATGCTTGATCAATTTGATCCTCAGTGCGTAAGACAAACTGACCTTTACCATCATAACCACCACGTGAAGTTTTTAGTACGATTGGAAGACCAAGTCCAGCGACCGCGTTTTGTAAACTCGCTAGTGATGTCACCGCTTTGTAAGGTGCTACTGGAATATCTAACTCATCAAATAACGCTTTTTCAGACAAGCGATGCTGAGCAATCGCTAAAGCCTGACGCGGGGGATGCAGTTGCTTGGTTTCAGTTAATACATCTACATCTGACAATGGCGTATTTTCAAATTCTAAAGAAAAGACTTCTGCACTATTAATGAAATCCTGTAAGCCATTTTTAGCTTGAGTTGAGATCACTGGACCCAAAGCAGCAGAAGGGCAGTCTGTACTTGCTTCAAAAAAAGTACATTGAATATTTAATGGAAGTGCCGCCTGCGCCATCATTCGACCCAATTGACCGCCACCAAAAATACCGATGGTTTTATCCATAAGATTTCTCTCGAATTAAGCTTGACCAGGAATATTTTTACTCGCAACTTTCTCAGTTTGCGCTAAACGAAAATCGGCTACATTCTTTGCAATATCTGGGCGAGTTAAACCTAAAATTTGTGCCGCCATAATCGCAGCATTGGTCGCACCTGCAGGACCAATTGCCAATGTACCGACAGCAATACCTGCTGGCATTTGTACAATTGAAAGCAATGAATCAACACCATTCAAGATCGAAGATTTAACCGGTACACCTAGAACAGGAAGATCAGTCTTCGCTGCGCACATACCCGGTAAATGCGCTGCACCACCAGCACCCGCAATAATCACTTGGATACCACGATCACGAGCTTGCTCAGCATATTCAAACAAACGATCTGGCGTACGGTGTGCTGACACAACTTCCGCTTCAAAAGGTACACCAAGCTGATTCAACATATTGGCAGTGTGTTCGAGTGTCGCCCAGTCTGACTGAGAGCCCATGATAATTCCAACGAGAGGAGTGTCTTGTGAAGCGGCCGCATTCATTGCAATGTTTCCAGAGATTAAAGTAAGAGAGATAAATCTCGACGAGAGCCAAGCTTTAATAAGAACTCACTATTATAGACTGAAAATGAATAGGTCTAAAGTTAAGCTGATAAAATAAGGATTAAAAATATATACTTGTTAATAGACATAAAAAAGATTTTTATGATTGGTCATTGTTCTGCCTCATCCACCTTAAACATCTGGCTCATTCAAGACAAATTGAAATTGAATTTGGATTAAACTGAACTAAGTCATTCAAATTAAAAAATAAAAAGGAGAATATAGCATGTGGTTTAAACTGAAACTATGGTGGAATAACCCTGCAGAAAATTTATGGTTTACACCAGCACTTGGGGCTTTATTAGCGATTTTTTTCTCTCTATTTGCAACCGCAAGTCGTTATTTTATTCCATCACACGCGGTTCCAAATATCAGTATTGAAACACTAAGTAGCCTACTGGATATCATTGCTTCGAGTATGCTGGCGGTCACTACATTTTCACTTTCGATTATGGTCGCCGCATTTGCTTCAGCTTCCTCAAGTGGTACGCCACGTGCTTATAAGCTGATGATGAATGATGATAATACTCGTCTCGCAATTACCAGTTTTATTTCGGCATTTATCTATGCCGTCATCGCAAAAATCGCTTTGGGTTTACAATATTATGGCGTTTCGGGTCGTTTTGTCTTATTTGTAAGTACCATTTTGGTTCTCATTTATTTGATTGTGACACTGATTCGTTGGGTACAAACATTGTCTCAGCTTGGCACATTAACCAATGCTATTTCTAAAATTGAAACAGCAGCATCTCAAGCTTTAAGTACATTCCGTACACACCCCAACTTTGGCGCTTCTGGACAAAAACCATTGGGCGAAAGCCAACTCAAAATACACCCAAAACAGACAGGTTATTTTACTCATTTTGATATTGAGTCCTTAAATCTTCTTGCTCAAACTCACAATGCACATATTCATCTTGCTTTTCTTCCTGGGAAATTTGTAGACCCATCACTGGTTCTGATTGAAGTCTTTGCAGAAAATCTAATAGATGATGAAGAATTAAAAAATTTAGAACAACAAATTCATGAATACGTAATTATCGAAACGAACCGTAGCTTTTTACAAGACCCAAGATTTGGTTTATTGGTCATGAGCGAGGTTGGACAAAAAGCGATGTCAGCTGCAATTAATGATGTGGGTTCAGCAATTAGTGCGATCAATGCCTTAACGCGGATTATTATTGATAGTCAGCCAGATCCAGAACAGAAAACTTTTAATTTCTCGAATATCAGTGTCGATATTTTTGATATTCGTGAGTTTATTAGCAGTAGCTTTGCACCGATGGCACGGGACTGTATAAGTAATATCGAATTAAATCAAAGAATAATTAAATGCTTATCCATGATTGAAAAAAATGTATCTGAACCGGAACTACGGGAAGCTGCTCATGAAATGGCACATGAAATCTTGGCACGCTGCTTAAAACATTTTGATTTTGAACCTGATCGTCAAAGATTAGTTCGGGAATATGAAAATAACTTTAGTTAATCTTCATCCTTTTGAATCATGGTGTTCTAAATACAAAATAGACACAACCACATAAGCAAAGTGCAGCCCATACATAATCTAATTTGAAAGGCTGTTTAAACATGAAAATCATGAAAGGAACAAATACCAATAGCGTAACGACTTCCTGAGTGATTTTCATTTGTCCCACAGCCCAGCCATTTTGAGCCAGCATCTTGGTTGCAGGAATCATTAAGCTGTATTCGAATAATGCAATGATCCAACTAAATAGAATGGCTTGCCATAAAGGGGCATCATGCGGCAAAAATTTTAAATGACCATACCACGCCAAAGTCATAAAGCAATTTGCTAAAATCAGAAGCAATAAAGGTAAATAAATCATTTAAATCTCAAGTTAAATCGTCCGCGTTATTCTACGATTAAATCATTTCGTTTCATCATACTAGATTAAAAATATTCATATATTTTAGCTCATAAGTTTAAAAATTTATTTCTGCAAAATTTTACGGAATGGCTTCTAATAATCACTATCTTTTCACCAAGACCCTTGTTATCGTTGACATCAAATCAAATAACACATGACAACAGCACCAAAAAGATGTTTGTGTCGAAAAGAGTAGTGGAGTAAATCATCATGCATCTGCATATTTTGGGAATCTGTGGCACCTTTATGGGATCGTTAGCACTGTTAGCTCGAGACCTAGGGCACACAGTGACAGGCTCGGACCAAAATGTGTATCCACCTATGTCGACACAACTTGAAAATGCGGGTATTACCTTAATGCAAGGTTATGACCGTAGTCATTTGCAACCACACCCAGATTTAGTGATCGTTGGTAATGCCATGAAACGTGGAATTGACGCCGTTGAATACATGCTAAATCAGGGTTTACCCTATATCTCTGGACCACAGTTCCTTGCCGACCATGTGCTACAAGGTAAACATGTATTAGGGGTTGCTGGTACACACGGAAAAACAACCACTACCACGATGTTAGCTTGGGTATTAGATCAAGCGGGCTTGGAACCGGGCTTTTTAATTGGTGGTGTACCACTTGGATTTAAAGAAAGTGCTCGTCTAGGCGGAGGTCAATATTTCTGTGTAGAAGCAGATGAATACGACTCTGCCTTCTTTGATAAACGATCTAAATTTGTTCATTACCATCCAAAGACAGCTATTCTGAATAATCTTGAATTTGATCATGCAGATATCTTTGATGATCTCGCTGCCATTCAAAAACAATTTCATCATTTGGTTCGTACTATTCCAAGTGAAGGCCGTATCATCGCACCAATCACTGAATCAAATATTGATGAAGTTTTGGCACAAGGCTGTTGGACACCGATCGTCCGTACATCGCTTGAATCTCATGATCAAGCAACTATCTCTGCAAACCAACTTTCTGCAGATGGTACTCATTTCCAAGTCTTAAAAGACGGCGAAGTAAAAGGTACAGTCCAATGGTCGATGACAGGTCAACACTCCGTTGCAAATGCTTTAGCAACCATTGCAGCTGCAGAGCATGTAGGTGTTTCCATTGAAACTGCATGCGAAGCATTATCGAATTTTGGTGGTGTAAAACGCCGTATGGAGCTCCTCGATACCATTCGAGGTATTGAAGTTTTCGATGATTTTGCTCATCACCCAACAGCAATTGACACAACACTGGATGGTGCTCGTAAACGACTAGGCGAACGTAAACTATGGGCGATTATTGAGCCGCGCTCAAATACGATGCGAATGGGAAGCCACAAAGATGGTTTAGCATATTCTGCTCGATTGGCAGATGAAGTGATTTGGTATCAACCTGAGGGTTTAGATTGGGATCTACAACCTGTTGTTGAAGCTGCTCCGAATAAAGCTGTGGTAGCGCGTACTTTAGAAGAGATCATCCGAAATGTCGTGAATGAAGCAGGCGAGGGGGATGCCGTTGTGATCATGTCAAACGGTGGATTTGGTGGTTTGCATCAAAAACTCATTCAAGCACTCAAAGCAAAAGAATAAATAAAAAAGCCCGCTCTGCGGGCTTTTTTATATTTAAGCGATAACGTCATGATATTCATTATGAAAACGCTTAAACATGACAACCACATAAGAGCAAGTTGGAACAATTTTTAATTTTTCTGTACGAGCAAATTCTACAAGTCGATCTAACAATAACTTTGCAGTTCCTTGTCCACGTAAACGATCATCGACCCAAGTATGATCAGCTATAATGATCTGTGGAGTTTGGTAACGATAGCTGATTTCTGCAATTCTTGATTGATCTGCGTCCGTGAGATAAAACTCACCGCCTTTCACACTATCGATATGTTCAAACTGCATATGACCGCTCACTGTATGATTTTATTTAAACAGAACATCATGGATTGCTTCATCTTTGTTGAAAACAGATTTAGCAAATGGACAAAGCGGTAGGATTTTAACATTCTTTTGACGAGCTAATTCAACCGCACGGTCAACAAGTTGACGTCCCACGTTTTGCCCTCTTAATGAATCATCAACCCAAGTATGATCAATAATAAATTTATCTTCACCTGCCCATGAATAAGTCATTTCAGCTAAATGATGGCCATCTTCACCAATAAAAAACTCACCTTTTGATCCATTTTCTTGATGTTTAATTTCTAACATTATCATTATCCTATCATTCGTTATTAAATATAGATTAGAACGACATATTTACATAACACTATGAAAAAATGGGACAAACTTGTCTATCAATTACAAATTCAAAACTTTAATTTATTTTAAAAAAAGAAATATTATAAAAAACAAAAATATATATTGTCAGTCATAATCATTAAATGTTATTTTTTTAATATATAAATGTATTATTATTGTTAAAACATTAATGAGTAAATGAAATGGATATCTATCTAATATCAATTGTAGTATTGATCATCATTGCAATAATCTTATTAATTTCAATTTTTAAAGAAAAATTTAATAACCCATTTAAATAATTTGCACACAACTTATAAGTGTGTCATCCTTTGTGCACTCGAAATCAAATGAAACGATTTCAACGTAATTTATTATCAAATTTGAACAAGGGGAGTAGCCTCCTCCAACAGTACTTAAATACTGTGTCAGAATATCGTCATTACACTTTGAAAGAAGTCGGTATCTGAGCATCATTTCGATTATCTAAAATGCATAATCAAAATGGTGTAGGCAAGACCTTGATCATGTTGTTTCAGAATTATTATCTGGCAACTGGTCGAGGTTTTTTTATGCCAAAATCAATTGCCAGTATTGGAGATCACTATGGAAACCATAGGCAATATTTGGCTTTATGTCATTTTTTTTGGCATCGTCACGATTATGCTCTTAATTGACTTTCTAGGTTTTAAACAAAAAGAAGGTCAAGAAGTTAAAGTTAAAACTGCTGCTTATTGGAGTATTGCATGGGTCACTGTCGCAACACTTTTTGGTGGTGGACTATGGCTATATCTAGAAAATACTGCTGGTATAAACGTAGCCAATACGAAAGTTATGGAATATTTTGCCGGCTATTTACTGGAAAAGTCACTCGCAATTGATAACGTCTTTGTGTGGCTAATGATTTTTGCTGCATTCGCTATACCTCCTGCACTTCAACGTCAATTACTCCTTTATGGTGTATTGGGCGCTATTATTCTCAGAACAATTTTTATTTTTATCGGTGCGTGGTTCGTTCAGGAATTTTCGTGGATCCTCTATATCTTCGGTGCTTTCCTTGTATACACTGGATTTAAATTCCTTAAAGGACAAGAGGATGATCCAAATATTGAAGATATGGCCATTCTGAAATGGCTACGTAAACACATGCGAATTACTCCACAGTTGGAAGGAAATAAGTTTTTCGTAAGGCAAAATGGCGTTCTATGGGCAACCCCATTATTTTTAGTGCTAATTTTAGTCGAGGCATCTGATGTTATTTTTGCAGTCGATTCTATTCCAGCGATTTTTGCGGTCACCACTGATCCTTTTATCGTCCTTACAGCTAACTTGATGGCTATCCTCGGTCTACGGGCTATGTTTTTCTTACTGTCTGGAGCCGCTTCAAAAATGCATTATTTGCCTTATGGACTTGGGGCTATTTTAATTTTTATCGGTTTCAAAATGCTTATGCTTGACGTATTCCATATGCCAATTTGGATCTCATTAAGTTTTATCGTGATTGCCCTTTCAATTACAGCATGGCTTTCAATTCGTTATAGTAAAAAACATCATCAAACGACCTTATAAGGTCAAACTTTGTTGGATTCAATAAAGCCTTCATCTGAAGGCTTTATTTATATCATTAGATGAGGCATCTAATTCACAATGCTTAACTTAGGCCATCGTTCCAAAAAACATTTTGACTTAACCCTATGTTCAAAGACTCCACGTGAAACCAAACGATTATTCCACCTTAATTTTAAAGTAAATAAATCTTCAAGCCCCAAAGGGGCGAGGATTTCAATATGATTATTCTCCATTAATTTGATAGCGATTGCGGTTGCCGTTTCTGGCCAAAAACTCATAGCATGATGTACTGAAGTATATGGATCAATTTGAGCACCTTCATCAGTTCTGTACCAATGATGTACCAGAGCTTGATTTGTAATGTCCCAATGAATATTAGGATATCTATGTTGAAGTGCACCCTTTAAATAATTTCGTCTCTCATCCATTTTTTCTGAAGGATCAAAATAAATGACATCAATTTCAGTTTCAAAAATGGAATAATTTTGATTATGTAAATAAGACCAGATCCAATTTCGAATCAAGCCCGCACTAAAATAGGCCGCACTATCAATCTGCCGTAAACACTGTAAAAGTTCATAGATATCTGCATTAGATCGTATTAAATGGCTTAACTTCTCATATAAGTCCATGGGTGAATTCACTTTATATATTTTGATTAGAATTTAATATTTCCACTCAGCTCTCCAATTTTAAATGTTAAGAGAGGGTTGGCAAAGATCTTGCATCATCTCCAAAGAAAAAAGCTCAGTAAATTTAGCGCAGCTCTTCGGAGCTCTTTTTCTAGGAAATGACGATGAATATGATTCCCGCATTAAATCCACTCAGTGCACCTTGCCAATGTAGTTTCGACTTACAAGATTGGGAAATTCTCGCGCAATATTGGTATCCAGTGGCTCGTATTCAAGATGTTTCAACCACACCACATCAGGTCACTTTACTTGATGTAAAAATGGCGATTTACCAAACTGACAAGGGAGAAATTCGATTAGTGCGTGATATCTGCCCTCATCGAGGTGTACCTCTAAGTAAAGGATGGGTAGAGGGTGAAGAAATTATTTGCCGATATCACGGTCTAAGATTCGACCTTGCAGGGAAATGTACGAAAATTCCTGCTCAACCTGATTTAACTAAGATATCTGACCGTTTTAGCTTAACCCAATTTCCAGTAATTTTGAGATATGGACTGGTCTGGACCAGCTTGCATGGACGTGATTTTCAACACAATAATATTCCTCAACTTAACACTTGGGATCATCCTGATCATCAGTCTATTTTACCTCCATATGTTGATATTGCAGGTTCAGCAGGTCGTCAACTCGAAGGATTTATTGATGTTGCTCACTTTGCATGGGTGCATCACGAAGCTTTTGCAGATCGAAACAATCCAGTTGTACCGAAATACCATACTGAGAGAACAGACTATGGTTTAAAAACAATTTATATTAGTGGTGTCAGTAATTACCCGCATGCTTTGAAACACCTGGAACCAAAAGGTTTTGAATGGAAAAGGACCTTTGATATTTACCCACCATTTTCAGCGATATTAACTGTAGATTTTCCAGACAATGGGATTTTAAAAATCTTGAATGCGTGTTGTCCTGTATCGGTCAATCAAACCAGATTATTTGTTCCTTTGACGCGTAATTTTGATCAGACTGGAGATTTACAAGCAGTCTATGATTTTAATGCCCAAATTTTTGCCGAAGACCAAGACATCGTAGAATCGCAAAAACCTGAAGAATTACCACTTGATTTAATGATGGAAGCGCATTTTGAGGCTGATCGATCTTCGACTACTTATCGTCGTATTCTCGCAGAGTGGGGGCTCAGCAAACGATATACAGTTTAATTAAGATAGATCAGTTACAATCAACCGAAAAAATTAAAAGTGTAGGTTTTAAATGTCTTCTGTAGTTGCATCGACGGCGATTCGCGGTCGCTTCCTAGATATTCAGAATACAGTTGCCCAAGCGCGTGAAATTCACGACCAAGTGCGTTACGTAGAAGATGGTTTATTGATTACTCAAGCGGGTAAAATTCAATGGTTTGGTCGTTGGGAAGATGGGCAACAACAGCTCCGTCAGCTTGAATCCTCTATTCAAGTTGAGCATTACCCAGATCAATTGATTGTTCCTGGTTTTATCGATACGCATATTCACTTTCCTCAAACTGAAATGGTAGGTGCGTATGGCGAACAATTACTCGAATGGCTGAACACTTATACCTTTCCTACAGAAATCCAATTTCAAGACAAAGCTTATGCAGACCAAATTGCACACTTTTTTGTCAATGAGCTGCTGAAAAATGGCACAACGACTGCATTGGTTTTTTGTACAGTTCATAAAGAATCTGTTGATGCACTATTTGAAGCGGCAGAACAATACCAGATGCGTTTGATTGCAGGCAAAGTATTGATGGATCGTCATGCACCTGAAGCACTGACAGACACCGCTGAAAATGCTTATACAGATAGCAAAGAATTGATTGAGAAATGGCATGGTAAAGGTCGAAACCTTTATGCCATTACGCCTCGCTTTGCGCCTACCTCTACACCAGAACAATTAAAAAGAGCAGGGCAGTTAAAAACTGAATATCCTGATGTATATATTCATACTCATTTGAGTGAAAACACCAATGAAATCGCTTGGGTGAAAGAGCTTTTTCCTGAGCAAAATGGCTATTTAGATGTGTATCACCACTATGGATTAACAGGCAATAAATCTGTTTTCGCTCACTGTGTTCATTTAGAAGAGCATGAATGGGATTGTATGCATCAAACAAACTCTGCAATCGCCTTCTGCCCGACTTCAAACCTCTTTCTAGGAAGTGGATTGTTTCCATTGAAAAAAACCTGGGATAAACAAGTTAAAGTCGGTCTTGGCACAGACATCGGTGCGGGGACTTCATTTAATCAGCTTCAGACGTTGAATGAAGCCTATAAAGTTCAACAACTCCAAGGCGACAAATTATCTGCATTTGAATCGCTTTATCATGCGACCCTAGGTGGAGCAAAAGCATTAGCGCTCGAGGATAAACTTGGTAACTTTAATATTGGAAAAGAAGCGGATTTTGTTGTATTAAATTTGAATGCCACTGCATTACAAACATTAAGACAACAACGCGCTAAAAATATTGAAGATGCACTTTTCGCATTGTTTACCATGGGTGATGATCGAAATATTGAGGCGACTTATATTTATGGACAAAAAGCATATCAACAATCAGCATCCTAATGCTCAGACTCAACCACAACACCCAATTAAAAAATATGTGTTAATTGGTGCTGTATTCTTAGTTTGTGCTGTCGTACTAAAACGCGATGCGCATTAATAAACCATTAGTTTACATTTCGTTTTTTTAAAAAGGGTGCAACATTCTGGGATATGTTTTAAAATCGAAGCATATTTCAGGTGTTGCAGGTCAACACCTTTTTTAATTTTAGAATTGTTGTTTTAGGTATCTACCCATGACCATTGACATGAAAGTGTTGATTTCCGCTGAAGAAATTCAAGCGAAAGTTAATGAACTTGGTAATCAAATTAATGCTCACTATGCAAATAGTGATCGAGAATTGGTTCTTGTAGGCTTACTTCGCGGTTCAGTGATTTTCATGGCAGACCTATGCCGCACCATTGAAAAACCACACGAACTCGACTTTATGACAGTTTCAAGTTACGGCAGTGGAACGACTTCTAGTCGTGATGTTAAAATTCTAAAAGACCTTGATGGTGAAATTCGTGGTAAAGATGTTCTTGTCGTAGAGGACATCATCGATTCAGGCAATACGCTGAGTAAAGTGGTAGAAATCCTTGAAACTCGTGAGCCAAACTCTATCAAACTTTGCACGCTGATCAGTAAGCCTTCTCGAAGAGAAATCGACTTGGAAGTAGAGTTTCTAGGATTTGAAGTTGAAGATAAATTTATCGTAGGTTATGGACTAGATTACGATCAAAAATACCGTCATATTCCATTCATTGGTGAAATCGGTCTGTAATGTTTTTCAAGAAAGTGGCATATGCCACTTTCTTTATAAACAACAAAATAACAACAACATGTAGCGTGATTCTTCTTTTCAAACATCAATACATAATCAACTATATTTGAGCGACACAATAAAAATTCATGATAAAAAGGAGAACAAGTATGTTTTCACTTATTGGAGCTATTCTTATCGGTTTTTTAGCAGGTTTAATTGCTCGCGCAATTCATCCTGGTGACGATAAAGCAGGTTTCATTGTCACGACGTTATTAGGTATTGCTGGTTCATTACTTGCTACATATGGTGGACGCCTTCTTAATATTTATCCCGAAGGTTCATCGGCAGGTTTTATTGCTTCAGTCATAGGCGCAATTATCGTTCTGTTTATTTATAACCTCGTTACCAAAAAATCTTAATCAAAAAAGCACCTTGTTAAGGTGCTTTTTTTCATTTCTATGAACTAGATTTTATAAGTTCAGCTCTTTCCAAATTTTTTCAATTTCTGAAGCTGGATAAGCGCCTGTTACCTTAAATCCATTTTCAAAAATAATTGCTGGCGTTCCTTGAACACCTAGACGACGTCCAAGTTCCAAATTTCGTTCAATAGGGTTTGAACAATCAGCTTGGGCTGTTGGTTGTTGATTCTTTTGTAAAAGAGCATTCCATGCAAACTCACGGTTTGCGGAGCACCAAACTTGTTTAGAGGGCTGGATCGATTGAGATTTAATTGGATACATAAACGTATAAATTGTCACATCTTTTAACTGGCTTAAATTATTTTCAAGCGTCTTACAATATGGACAATTTGGGTCAGAAAAGATCGCGAGCTGACGCTTACCATTCCCCCTTACAGTCTTAATGGCATATTGAAGTGGAAGTTGTTTAAAGTCGACTGAATTATGTTTCAGCACCAAATCACGTGTTAGATTTTTTTGATCTTCGATACGAATCATTGATCCAAAGAATAAATGCTTAGCTTCTTCATCAATATAAATAATCTGATTGTCTAAAGATCCGCTATAGAGACCTTTCATCTCAGTTTTTTGTAAATTTTGAATATTCAATTTTGGGTGCTGCGTTTTAATTTTTTGCTGAAGCAATTCAATATTCGCAAAACTAGAACTTGTAGACAGTGCAAGTAAAGCACTGATTAAAATTTTTTTATACATAAGTTGAGCATATGTTTGATGGATATTATTGCTTATTCTAATCTTCTACTTTCTACAAAGATCAGTTTTTATGTAATTTTAAACCTCATAAATTGTTTCACGTGAAACCAAATATGACTGTTGAATTTTAACTGATTGAAGATAATTGACTCATGCTTAACAGTCGACATAGACTAATGAATCTTCGTATCAGCACTGCTGTTCTATAAGACAAATAATGAATGAAAACCAATCGTGGCGAGATTTTATTCTCGTAAGTATCGCACTCTGTATCGGCACCATTGGAACAGCGCTTGCTAGCCCACTTTATCCAATTTACCAAGAATTATGGGGGTTAAACCCGAGCGATATCACCTTTATTTTCGTTTCCTACATGCTAGGGTGCCTGACCACCTTACTGTTTTTGGGCAGAACCAGTAATACCATTGGTTATGTAAAAACTATGCAACTTGGGCTCATTTTTATCACCATTGGCTTGTTAATGTCTATCTTTGCGAGCGATGTCATGTCTCTCTCATGGGGAAGATTTATCATTGGTATCGCATCTGGATTGATGACAACATCTGCTCTTATTGGGCTTATTCAAACTGTTCCAATTTCCCATAAACAAATTGCACCACAATTAAGCTCAATCATTACTGCTGTTGGATTTGGTTTAGGTCCTTTATTTGGGGGATTTTTTGCTGAATTTTTTGCATATCCTTTGGTAATACCTTATGTACCCATTGTGATAGGTTCAATATTTTGCTTCTTTAGTCTAATTACACTCAAACCTATACCTTTTGATGTGCAAAAATTTAATTTTGCTCCCAAATTATTAACACCACAATCACATGATCGCACTCAATTTTTTATACTGAGCTTGACTGCATTTGCTGTTTTTGCAGGATTTAGTTTATACGCCTCACTATCTCCTTCATTTGTTAAAGACATTTTGCCTTGGCACGGTCCACTGATTAGTGGTTCTGCCATTACTGTCATTTTACTGATTTCAGCTGCGACACAATTTTTTTCAAGATCAATCAAACCGCAATCCAGCCTATTACTCGGTATCATGACTTGCTTCATGAGCGTGATCGCTTTATTCCTCTGTATGGAGTTTAAAATCAGCTGGTTATTCTTCCTAAGCGATGGTCTGTTTGGGATTGGACATGGCTTAGCTTTACTTGGGGCTTTCGGGCTTATTCATCACATGACCACACCTCACAATCGAGCCGCCGTCATGTCTACTTATCTCTTTATCGGCTATCTCGGAACAATTCTACCCATCCTAGCAGTAGGATATTTAGCTGACCATTTTGGGCTTACAAATGCAGTGATTTGGTTCTGTATTGCAATTTCAATTTTATTGATTGTTTTATTCATAAAGCAGATGAGGGTTAAGTCAAGCAAGTTACCTTTAGCCAATTAACCAAAAAGCCCATTACTGGGCTTTTTAAACCACAGATAAAAACTCGTTTACTTCCCGATACAGAAAGAGCCAAAGATTTTTCCGAGTAAATCATCCGCACTAAAATCACCAGTAATTTCACCTAATGCATTCTGTGCGAGACGTAACGATTCTGCGACAAGCTCTCCTGCATGGTAAACAACAAGTTGTTCACGAGCTTCCGCAAGATAAGATTGAGTGCGCTTCATTGCGTCTAGGTGGCGTGTTCTTGCGATAAAGGTATCTTCTTCAGGCTGAAAGCCTGCATGTGCTGTAATCGCATCTACAAGCGATTGAACACCCATTTCTTGCTTGGCTGAGACCGTAATGTGTCTAAAGCCTTGGAGATCAGCAACTTTAGCTTCACTATCTACTAAATCACATTTGTTAGCGATTAAAATTAAGCGTTTAGGATCGATATAATTAGCAAAGTAAGTATCTGCCAAATACATCGGATCTTCACCTTGACTCAAATCGTAAACCAAGAGTAGGAGATCAGCATTTTCTATTTCTTTAATCGCTCGACGAATACCTTCCTTCTCAACAATATCTCCCGTTTCACGCAGACCTGCTGTATCCGTCAGGGTAATTGGCAAACCATTTAGGCTTATTTTCTCATGTAGTACATCACGTGTAGTACCTGCTATGTCCGTTACAATCGCGCGTTCAACACCAGCCAATGCATTCAATAAGCTCGATTTACCTGCATTGGGTTTCCCTGCAATCACCACTTGTAAACCTTCACGCAGAAGTTGACCTTGGCGTGCTGATTGTTGTACTGCACCCACTGATGCTTGCACATCTTCCAATAACGCTAAAATTTTTCCATCTGCAAGAAAATCAATTTCCTCTTCCGGAAAATCAATCGCCGCCTCAACATGCAATCGCAAATGAATCAGTTTTTCTAATACTGTATTTACTTTGGCCGAAAATGCGCCTTGCAATGAACGTACTGCAGAACGAGCAGCTGCTTGTGAAGTAGCATCAATTAAATCAGCAATTGCTTCAGCTTGGACTAAATCCATTTTTCCATTTTCAAAAGCGCGCATTGAAAACTCACCCGCTTTTGCTGCAATTGCACCTAGCTCTAACAGTCGGCCCAATAATGTATTTTGAATCACTGGTCCACCATGACCTTGTAACTCAACTACATCTTCACCCGTAAATGAATTCGGATTTGGAAAACAAATGACCAACCCTTCATCCATGACTTGCCCATTCGCATCAAGAAATTGACGAAATGCAGCATAACGAGCAGGACCGAGTGCCTTACCAGTTAAAGCCTCTGCTATGGCATATGCCTTAGGACCAGACAGTCGAATTACACCTACACCTCCACGACCTGGCGGTGTTGCAATCGCAGCAATAGTGGTTTGATGTTGTAGGTTCGTCATTGAATTGATCTCAAAGCTAGGCAAAAAAAATCCGCCTAAGGATATCACCTTAAGCGGATCGATTCAGCTACTAACAAAACTTAGTTCGTAGATGCTGTATCTTCTTTTGCTAAGCGAGCTTTCTCAACACTCTTATTGATCAGACCTTGCTGAAGAATCGTGATCAAGTTGTTGACAATCCAGTAAAGCACAAGACCAGCAGGGAAGAACAATAAGAACACCGTGAAAATAATCGGCATAAACTTAAAGACTTTTGCTTGCATTGGATCTGTCGGCTGTGGGTTCAACATTTGTTGAACATACATCGTCACCCCCATCAACAATGGTAGGATAAACCATGGGTCCATTGCAGATAAATCTTGAATCCAACCTAACCAAGGAGCGTGGCGTAACTCAACAGACTCCATGAGCACCCAATACAAAGCCAAGAAAATTGGCATTTGAAGAAGTAAAGGTAAACAGCCAGATAATGGATTGACTTGTTCACGCTTATAAAGTGCCATCATTTCTTGTGAGAAACGCATACGGTCTTCGCCAAACTCTTCTTTCATGCGTTGCATTTCTGGTGCAATCACACGCATTTTCGCCATAGAGCGATAGCTCTTAGATGAAAGAGGCCAAAGAATAAGTTTCACAAGAATTGTCAACAGAATAATTGACCAACCCCAGTTTCCAACAATGCCGTGGAAGAATTGCAAACCTAAGAATAGCAATTTCGCAATTGGCCATAACCAACCATAATCAACCGTTTGATTTAAACCAGTTGCCAAGTCTTTTAATTCAGATTGAATTTTTGGACCTGAGTAGAATGTTGCATCAACAGTCATTGTTTTGCCAGCTGGTACATTAATGGTAGGCGAAGTAAAGCCAATGATATTCATACCATCAGCAGATTTACGTGACTCCATTTTTGCAGAATACGGCTGGTTACCGAAGTTACCAGGCACCCAAGCACTTACAAAGTAATGCTGAACCATTGCAACCCAACCACCTTGAGCCTCAACACTTAACTTTTCTTCATTAAAATTATCAAATTTTAATTTGTTATAGTGCTCATCAGGTGTACCCCAAGCACCACCTAAATAAGTGCCCAGCGTAAAGATTCCTTGATCAGTTTTACCTGGATCTTCAGAGTTGTCACGTTTGATCTGACCAAACATTTGACCTTGCCAGTTTTGCTGACTACGGTTAATCACTTGATAACTTACGTTAACTGGATATGCACCTTCTTGGAAAGTGAACGTTTTGATGATTTCAACACCATCAGCCGTTTTTAATACCATTGGTACTTTTAACACTTTCTCAGCTTCACCATCTTTATTGGTGGTTGCTTGAGCATCAGCTAAAGTATAAGTCGACTTTTCAAACTCAAATGTTGGACGTCCACTACGGCTACTGTCAGGTCCATTTAAACCAATTAAACCTGATTGAGCGACATAAGTACGTTTCTCATCATTTTCAAGCATAACGAACGGTTGTTCACTATTTTTACTTTTATCATGATTGAGTAGTTCAACACGGACAATGTCCCCACCTTTAGGGTTAATCCAAAGATGATATAAATCAGTTTGAACAGCAACTAATTGTTGATTTGCTGTTGCAGGTGTAGTTGTGTCTTGTTGTTCAGCTGCAATATTTGCTTGCGGTATATCAGTTAAACCCGCTGTCGTTTGGCTCGTTGGCAGATCAGCAGAAACATCTTGGGCAACGACGGCAGCAGGTGCTGTCGCAGCAGTTGTTTCAGTTTGACCATAGTCTTTTTGCCAAGCAAGAATAAGCAAATATGCGGTGACAAACATGGCCCCGAGAATTGCAAACCTGGCCCATTGTTGCATATCGATTACCCCAATTGGTTAGAGTGATTTTTGGTTCAATAAACGCTCACGCAAGGGTACAGTAACGTGAGTCATTTGAGAATCTATTTGCTGAAATGAAATAAAACGAATTGCTTTTTTGGGAACAGGATCATATCCACTTCCACCCCACGGATGGCAACGACAAATCCGTCGCGTTGCATACCAGACACCTTTAATCGGGCCATGTATATGAATAGCTTCTAACGAGTATTGAGAACAAGTTGGGAAATAACGGCAACGAGGTCCAAGGAGCGGACTAATCGCAATTTGATAGAAACGAATCAACCAATGCAATATACGGACCATTGGCCACCTCTAACTTTGAGGAGAGGGAACTGATATTTTATGATGTTTTTTTACAAGACGCTGTAGCTTCTGCCATGCAAATTGTAATTGCTTATGCAATTCAGCATTCGGAATCGACTCAATACCTACCTTAGGCATGACCACAATATCCAACAAATCTATATCTTGCTGATTTAAGCGAAAACTTTCGCGAGCAATACGTTTTATTCGATTTCTTTCATGTGCACGGCGCACTTTCTTTTTAGCAACAACAATACCTAAACGGCTTTTAGGCTGTTTAGTTGGTGTAGCCAAAAATAAGAAATGGGGTTGATGCACTTTAAAAAGCGCACCATCAAATACACCTTTGTAATCTGCAGCACAGCGGATTCTCACCTCTGGACTGAAACTATAAAGTGTCATAACACCCAAATCGTCGATAAACTAAACTGGTATTAAACAGTTAAGCTGTGACGACCTTTTGCACGACGACGAGCTAATACTTGACGGCCAGCTTTAGTCGCCATACGAGCACGGAAACCATGAACGCGTTTACGCTTTAATTCAGATGGTTGGAAAGTACGTTTCATATCGAAACTCCAAAGTTGGTGTTCTATAAAGGTTCGCGATTGTATTGTGCATTGTTTGTTCTGTCAATATTAAACAGTATTGTGTAACACTTTTGATGAAAGTTGCTTGAGTCTGAGAAAGATACAAATTTGTTAAACAATCTATTTATACACAAAATAAATATATGTTTTTATTATAGTATTTAAGTTAACCACAGAAATATCCATAAACTTATGCACAAGATGAAATTTAATTATGGCTGATTTTTAAATTTGAATTTAAATTTAAACACAAGGAATGATTATCCACAGAAAACCGAATCTTATTAAATAAATTCAAATTTATAAATTTAAATTTATTATTATTAGGGTTGTAATTTTCTATGGATAAGGCATTATTTTTTTTTAAATATAAGTACTTAGATTGTTGATAACTATGTTTTCATATTTTTTATATATTGTGGATAAGTTATTGCTTTTATTTATCCACAGTTTGTGGAAAACCTTATCCACACCCTGTTTTAAATTTAAATTTAGACTTTTAAATTTGATTATTTGTGTTTAAAGTTCAAAATTACTCATGACATATGTGGATAACTTGGGTATGATTGCCTGCCCAATCTCATGGGGTTGTTTTTAAATTTAAATGGAATGAGGGGTTTCACATGCTGTGGACAGACTGCTTAAATCGCTTGCGACAAGAGCTCTCAGATAATGTCTTTGCAATGTGGATACGTCCATTGGTTGCCGAAGAGGTAGATGGTGTTTTAAAGCTTTATGCACCTAATCCTTACTGGACACGCTATATTCAAGAACATCATTTAGAATTAATTAGCATTCTTGCAGAACAAATGTCTGAAGGACGTGTTTGTAAAGTTGAAATTTTAGTCGACTCACGACCAGGCGCGATTTTATCTGCTTCAGAGCAACCTGCGACAACAACTGCAGCGCTTGAGTCTTCAGCAGCAGCACCTGTAGTCAGAGCAAAAAAAGAATGCAATGAGCAGCAAAATACAAAAACATCAAAAAAACGATTATTAAATCCGCTGTTTAATTTTGCATTGTTCGTCGAAGGGCGTTCAAATCAGATGGCGGCAGAAACCTGCCGTAAAGTGTTAACTCAGTTAGGCGAACCTCAACATAACCCGTTATTTTTATACGGTCCGACTGGTTTAGGTAAGACCCACTTGATGCAAGCAGTGGGTAATGCTTTATTACAAGCTAAACCAAATGCTCGTGTGATGTACATGACTGCTGAAAGTTTTGTTCAGGATTTTGTGAGTTCACTTCAACAAGGTAAAGTCGAAGAATTTAAAAAAAATTGCCGTTCACTGGACTTACTTTTAGTGGATGATATCCATTTACTTGCAGGTAAAGAAGCCAGCTTAGTTGAGTTTTTTTACACGTTTAATGCCTTATTAGATGAATCTAAACAAATTATTTTGACCTCAGATCGCTATCCTAAAGAGTTGACCGAGTTAGATCCTCGTTTGGTATCTCGCTTTTCATGGGGATTATCGGTAGGGGTAGAACCGCCTGATATTGAAACTCGAATTGAGATTTTACTTAAAAAAGCTGAAAGTAATGGTATCGATTTGCCTCGTAACTGTGCGCTCTTTATTGCACAGCAAGTTGTGGCAAACGTACGTGAACTTGAGGGTGCATTAAATAAAGTCGTCGCGATTTCTCGTTTTAAAGGGACACCAATCGACTTAGATGTGGTGCGAGAATCACTGAAAGATGTTCTTGCGATTCGTGCTCGTACTATTAGCACCGAAAATATTCAGCGTGTAGTCAGTGAATATTTTCGTATCCCATTGAAAGAGTTGGTTGGACCTAAACGAACTCGTATTTATGCTCGACCACGTCAATTAGCAATGGGGCTTGCGAGAGAATTAACGGGCGACAGTTTTCCTGAAATTGGCATGGCATTTGGTGGTCGTGATCACAGTACAGTCATGCATGCCTGTGAAAAAGTGCAAAGTTTGTGTGCTGAAGATCCCATCTTTAATGAAGATTACAAAAATTTAATGCGCTTATTACAAAGCTAAACCTGTTTAAATTCTATTCTTGCAATGCGGCATATTCTGCCGCATAGTACATGATTAAAAGTGTTTTAGTCTGTCGTCGATATACTGTTTTTAGAGGAAATCCATCGTGCGTTTGAAGATCGCGAAAGAAAGCTTACTCAATGTTTTGTCTCATGTTGTAGGTGCTGTAGAACGTCGCCATACGTTAAATATTCTTTCAAACGTCAAAGTTCAGGTTACTCAAGATGCACTGACGATTACAGGTTCCGATCTTGAAGTTGAACTTGTTGCGAGTACAACGCTTTTAGAGGGAGCATGTTTACAAGCAGGTCAAACCACAGTACCCGCACGTAAATTGATGGATATCTGTAAATCTTTACCGACAGCAGCACTGATTGATTTACAAATCACAGAAGACCAGCGTTGTATTTTGAAATCTGGTAATAGCCGCTTTGTATTAGGAACATTATCTGCTGAGGATTACCCTTTATTAACGACTGAAAATAGTCAAGGGACTCAAGTTCAGGTCACTGAACGTGAACTAAAACGTTTATTTGAAAAAACCTCTTTTGCGATGGCTGTTCAGGATGTCCGTTTTTATCTTACAGGTACTTTACTTGAAATTGATAAAAATCAGCTTCGTGCAGTGACGACAGATGGACATCGTCTTGCTCTTTGTGAAACATTGGCCAGTTCGAATGCTTCGCAGTTAGTGCAAGCAATTGTGCCTCGTAAAGCGGTCGGTGAATTACAGCGTCTATTGAGTATCGAAGATAATCAACTCTCGTTGTTAATTGGTCGTGAACTGCTGAATGTTACTTTGACAATTCCAAGCCGTGATAAAGAGCAGGGTGATATTACTGTTCGTATTACTACAAAATTAATTGATGGTAAATTCCCTGATTATCGACGTGTTATTCCTCGTGGCGGTGATAAAACAGTTACGATTGCACATGATATTTTCAAACAATCATTACAGCGAGTTGCTATTCTGAGTAACGAAAAATTACGTGGTGTATTTTTAAACTTCAATCCAGATTCACTGCAACTTCGTGCCAATAACCCTGAGCAAGATGAGGCAGTTGAAGATCTTGCGATTCAATACAATAATGCACCTATGGAAATGTCATTCAACGCACAATACATTTTGGATGTATTGAATGTGTTGGATGGTGATGATGTATTAATGACAATGACTGAGGCAAACCAATCTGTATTGGTTCAAGATCCTGCTCATCAAGATCAAACTTATGTCGTCATGCCGATGCGTGTTTAATGTTGTTTTTGATTTAGTTTAATCTGGTCATGTTCATTACGCGTTTAAATATCCAGCGTGTGAGAAATTTAAAAGCGGTTGCACTCCAAGAGTTGCAACCGTTTAATGTTTTTTATGGACAAAATGGTTCAGGAAAAACGTCTATATTAGAAGCAATTCACTTATTGGCCACTGGTCGATCTTTTCGTACACATATTCCTAAACATTACATTCAAAATCAAATGCAGGATGCGATTGTATTTGCACAGTCTGCTACTGAAAAGATTGGTATGCAAAAGCTCATTACAGGTGAGCAAAATATTAAAGTGAATGGGGATAGTATTGCCACGCAAGGACAGCTAGCCAAAATTTTACCATTACAGCTTATTGACCCTCTGAGTACAGATATTATTGATCACGGAGCTAAACCAAGACGACAATTGCTTGATTGGTTAATGTTTCACGTGGAACCAGATTTTTACTATGCATGGCAATTTTATTCTAGAGCATTAAAACAACGAAATAGCTTATTAAAATCAAAACGTAATCTGACGGTGCAAGATTTAGAAGCATGGAACAAAATGCTTAGTGAGTACGGTGAAATATTACATTTACAACGTCAGGCTATTGTTGAACAGTGGCAGATATTTTTTCAGCAAGATCTTAAAACACTATTACCAGATATCGAGATCCATATGGAGTATGCAGCAGGCTTTCATGTGGAACATGGCTTGGCTGAAGACTTGATTTTGTATCATCAAAAAGACTGCGAAAGACGCTATACAGAATATGGTCCACACCGTGCAGATTTAAAGTTAAAAACCCCAACAGGAGATGCAGATGCCGTACTGTCACGGGGGCAAAAAAAATTATTAATCATGGCTTTAAAATTGTCACAGATCGCAATGTTGCATGCGTCTAATAAGGAAACTGTGGTATTATTAGATGATGTGACAGCAGAATTAGATATAACCGCACAACAACGTTTAATTGAGCGATTGAGCCAACTTGGTAGTCAAGTTTTCATTACCACTTTAGACCATGAATCTGTACAAAAGCATTTACATGATTTGTCTATTTCCTATCAATTATTCAATGTTGAAAACGGTTCTGTTCAAGTTGTTGTGCAATAATTTTTTGAAGTTTTCTCCATCTTTGGATAGACCTTTTTTTCACTAGGGAGTAACCATGAGTTCAGAAGATCAAGCTGCTTCTCAAACAGAACAAACCATTGAAAAGGCTTATGATTCCTCTAGCATCAAGGTATTACGTGGTTTAGATGCAGTACGTAAGCGTCCAGGCATGTATATTGGTGATACGGATGATGGTACTGGTTTACACCATATGGTGTTTGAAGTGGTGGACAACTCGATTGATGAAGCCCTTGCTGGTCACTGTGATGAAATTCTGGTTACCATTCACGAAGACGAATCTGTTTCTGTCGCAGATAACGGTCGTGGTATTCCCACAGATATTCACCCTGAAGAAGGTGTATCTGCTGCTGAAGTCATCTTAACGATTCTTCATGCGGGTGGTAAGTTTGATGACAACAGCTATAAGGTTTCTGGTGGCTTACACGGTGTAGGTGTTTCAGTTGTAAACGCTTTGTCTAGTAAACTGGAACTCACAATTCATCGTGCTGGTAAAATTCATGAACAAGAATACCGCCATGGTGACCCTCAATACCCTTTAAAGGTGGTGGGCGATACAGATCGTTCAGGTACTCGTGTACGTTTTTATCCAAGTGCTGAAACATTCAGTCAGACCATTTTCAATGTCGATATTTTAGCTCGTCGTTTACGTGAACTGTCATTTTTAAATGCGGGCGTCCGAATTGTTCTACGTGACGAACGTGTTGGTTTAGAACATGTATTTGATTATGAGGGTGGTTTATCAGAATTCGTTAAATACATTAACGAAGGAAAAACGCATCTTAACGATATTTTTCACTTTACCACGCAAGCTGATAATGGCATTGGTGTTGAAGTTGCATTGCAATGGAATGATACGTACCAAGAAAACGTACGTTGCTTTACCAATAACATTCCTCAAAAAGATGGTGGTACTCACTTAGCTGGTTTCCGAGCTGCTTTAACTCGTGGCCTTAATAACTACATGGAAAACGAAAACTTACTCAAAAAAGAGAAGGTTGCAGTTTCTGGTGATGATGCACGTGAAGGTTTAACAGCAATTGTTTCAGTGAAAGTTCCTGATCCAAAATTCTCTTCTCAAACCAAAGAAAAATTGGTATCGAGCGAGGTAAAACCTGCTGTTGAACAAGCAATGAATAAAGCTTTTTCAGAGTATCTTCTTGAAAATCCAGCTGCAGCTAAATCAATTGCGGGTAAAATTATTGATGCCGCACGTGCACGCGATGCGGCGCGTAAAGCACGTGAAATGACTCGCCGTAAGAGTGCGCTTGATATAGCAGGTCTTCCTGGTAAATTGGCGGATTGCCAAGAAAAAGACCCAGCTTTATCTGAACTATATCTTGTCGAGGGTGATTCAGCAGGTGGTTCAGCGAAACAAGGTCGTAATCGTAAAATGCAAGCGATTTTACCACTTAAAGGTAAAATCCTAAATGTGGAACGTGCTCGATTTGACAAGATGATTTCTTCTGCTGAAGTTGGAACACTGATTACAGCATTAGGTTGTGGTATCGGTCGTGAAGAATATAATCCAGACAAATTACGTTACCACAAAATTATTATTATGACCGATGCGGACGTGGATGGTTCACATATTCGTACGCTGTTATTAACGTTCTTCTTCCGTCAAATGCCGGAATTAGTGGAACGTGGTCATATTTATATTGCTCAGCCACCACTTTATAAATTAAAGAAAGGTAAGCAAGAGCAGTATATTAAAGATAATGATGCGCTTGAAACATATTTAATTTCGAATGCAATTGATGAGTTGGCATTACATATCAGTGCTGACGCACCTGCAATTCGTGGTGAAGCGCTTGCAAAAGTCATTGCTGATTATCAGACATCACAAAAAAGCTTACAGCGATTAACGATTCGTTATCCTGCAACTTTATTGGATGCTTTACTTGGTTTAGATGCTTTTAAATTAGATCAAAATCAAGATGAAGCTTATGTGACGTCTTGGGCTGAGCAATTGCGTCAAGCAATTGAAACACAACAGCCAAGCTTAAGACCTGAATTCACGCTCGAAGCATTCGAAAAAGAACTCGCAGATGGTTCACGTGAAACACATTATTGGCCACGTTTAACAGTGTATGTACACAACCTTCCTCATCACTATTTATTAGATGCTGGTTTATTGGGTTCAGGTGAATATAAACGTTTACTTCAAAACTCAAAGAGTTGGTTTACGTTACTTGAAGACGGGGCTTATTTGCAAAAAGGTGAGCGTAAAGTCAATGTTGCTAACTTCCATCAAGTATGGCAACAAGTATTGGCAGATTCACGCCGTGGCATGATGATCCAACGCTATAAAGGCTTGGGCGAGATGAATGCAGAGCAGCTTTGGGAGACCACGATGGATCCTGAAAATCGTAATATGCTTCAAGTGACGATTGATGATGCAATTGAAGCAGATCGCATGTTCTCTTGTCTCATGGGTGATGATGTTGAACCACGTCGTGCATTTATTGAAGAGAATGCATTGAATGCAGATATTGATGCTTAATGCTATAAGTTAAAAAAAGCACTCTTAGGAGTGCTTTTTTTTGTATCAATCTTAAATCTTAAGTCGTTTTTTTGGAATTAATTTCAATAAAATGATGTGCTTTAAGTCACATATTTTATTTATTATATGAAATATAAAGATAATTAAATAAGCGTTTACGAAATTAATAAATAATTAAAAGTATAAAATTCAATAATTTATAATTAGATAATAAAAAATAGAGCAATAGCTCTATTTTTTTAAATAGAGAGTGATTAAAATTTTTGTCATGGAAAAGAATCCATTTAAATGCTTAAAAGGAACTAAGAATGAAAAAAACAACTCTGGCTTTATTGGCGGCTTCAACCATGGGTATGGTTTCAACTGCTCAAGCAAAGGTTGATGTGTGTGTATTTGATTTACTCGGTAAGTCTGGTGAATCGTTCCAAATGGCTCAGGAATGGGCATTGGCAGCAAAGGGTTGGGGGGCAGATATCAATCTGATTCCACGTCAAGATGAGGCTGTAGCCGATAATGATTTTAAAGCAGGTAAGTGTGATGCTGTTTTCTTAACAGCGATGCGTGCTCGTCAATATAACAAGTTTGTGGGTTCGATTGACTCTTTAGGTGGCGCACCATCAAATGCAATTGCACAACGTGCGATTACTTTTGCTTTAGACAAACGTAATGCTGCAAAGATGGTCACAAATCTCGGTGGGAAAAAATATGAAGTTGCTGGTATTGCACCACTAGGGGCAGCATATATTTTCGTGCGTGATAAAAAAATTGATTCAATCGAAAAAGCTGCAGGTAAGAAATTCGCAGTATTAAGCTATGACCCCGCACAAAAAATTATGGTGCAACGTGTCGGTGCTCAAGCAGTCGGATCTGATGTTTCAAACTTTGTTGCGAAGTTCAATAATGGTCAGGTGGATATGGTGGGTGCACCAGCATATGCCTATAAGCCTCTTGAAATTTATAAAGGTTTAGGTAGTACAGGGGCAATGTTTGATTTCCCTGTGGTACACATTACAGCAAACTTTGTGATGAAGCCTGAAAAATTCCCTGAAGGGTTTGGTCAAAAATCACGTGATTGGTTTGTTAAAAACTTGCCGAAAAGCTACGCAATGATCAAGCGTTTAGAGGGTGAAATTCCTGCTAAGTACAAAATGCAATTCTCAGCTGAAGAAAAGCTGAAATATCAAAAACTACTTCGTGATGGTCGTATGGATCTCACTAAACAAGGTATTTATGACAAAGAGATGATGTCTGTTCTTAAGAAAGCACGTTGCTCTGTCGATAAATCCAACTTCGAATGTTCACTTGGTGGTGAATAATTCTGATTTCTAAAGAAAAAATCCTAGACCTGGTCTAGGATTTTTTTTATTCATTTTATGTCATTTTCGCCAATGCACATTTATAAGAAAAAAGTATGCTTTAATCACAATAAGTAGTATTTAAATGATCTGTATCTAAAAACCATATACATACAGCATCTCAGGATCAGTATCTACACAATTGGATCGTGTAATCTCATTTTAGTTCAACACACTGACACTGAAGTTTAAGGTGTTCGATATGGGATATTCGAGACTATAAGAAAGAAGGAATAGGAAACAATAAAATGAATTTAACCAAAACATTATTATTATCAGCAGGTTTAATGACTGCTGCAACGGCTTCACAAGCAAAGCAAGTCGTCTGCGTGTTTGATCTCGTCGGGAAAAACGGCGATGTCTATGCGTTAATGAAAGATTATCAACTTGCTGCTAAGCAGTGGGGAGCTGATATTGAGCTTAAAGTCGGACAAAATGAAGGCGTAATTGCTGAAGATTTCAAAGCAGGTAAATGTGACGGTGTCAGTATCACAGGGATGCGCGGTCGTCAGTTTAATAATTTCACTGGCTCTTTAGATGCCATTGGTGCGATTACTAATCTCAATTTAGCTGTCAAAGTTATGCAAGGTTTAGCAAGTCCAACCTTTGCAAAGCATATGAAAAATGGCAACTATGAAGTTGCAGGTGTGATTCCTGTTGGTGATGCTTATTTAATGGTGCGTGATCGTAGTATTAATACGGTTGCTAAAGCTGCTGGTAAAAAGATCGCCGTACTTGATTATGATCAGGCACAAAAAATTATGGTACAGCAAATTGGTGCGCAAGCAGTGAGTTCTGATGTCACTAATTTTGGGAGTAAATTCAATAATGGCCAAGTTGATATTATTGGTGCACCAGCAGCGGTATTCCGTCCTTTAGAACTTCATAAAGGGCTAGGAACGAAAGGTGCAATTGTGAATTATCCAATTCTTCAAGTGACCGGTAATATCATCATTCGTCATGATAAATTCCCTGAAGGTTTCGGACAGAAATCGCGTGATTGGGTGAAAACACAATTACCACGTGCGAATCAAATTTTAGGCAAAATGAAAGCGGATATTCCGGCTAAATATTGGATGAATGTTCCAGCTGGAGATAAACCTGGTTATCAAAAATTAATGCGTGAATCTCGTATTGCACTTACTAAACAAGGTGTTTACAACAAACAAATGATGAAACTACTTTGGCAGTTCCGTTGTAAGAATGAACCGACAAACTTCGAATGTAGCTTGCAGGATGAGAACTACAAATAAGTTCATAGGACGTTACATTTAAATCCGATAAATTTACTCTGAATAAACTTTAAAGTTCGAGTTATGACCATATATTGAGTATGTTATACTTGATATATGGTCTTTTAATTTCAAAGCCTATTTAATTTTTTGAGGAATCCATCATGACTGCCCAAGCACTTGAGCTGACTGACAATGCTGCGAATAAAGTTCGTCAACTTCGTGAGAGCGAAGGAAATCAAGATTTGATGTTACGTGTATATGTGACAGGTGGTGGTTGCTCTGGTTTTTCTTACGGATTCAATTTTGCTGAATCTCAAAATGAAGACGATGCTGAATTTGTGAATGGTGATGTGAAGATGCTTGTTGACTCACTGAGTTATCAATATCTCGTTGGTTCAGTTGTGGATTATGTTGAAGGTTTGGAAGGATCACGCTTTATCGTGCAAAATCCTAATGCGACAACGACATGTGGTTGTGGATCTTCATTCTCAATTTAATATGCAGCAAAAAAAGCCCGCTAAGCGGGCTTTTTTTATGATAATTTTTGCTGTTCATTCAGAATTAAATCAGTCAGCTCATGATAATTTTGAACTGGAATCCAATGATTCGCCTCTAAATGAATTTCCGTATATGGACCTTCAACATAATTTTGATTGAACTGAACACCTTTAGCATCAATTGCAACGTCATCTTTGCCCCAAATAAATAAAGTGGGAACTTTGACTTTATTGAATAGCGTTTTATTAGAGCTAAAAGGTAAACCTCGATACCAATTGAGTGATGGGCTGAGCCGTTTTTCTATAATCATTTCTTGTTTAAAGTCATTTAATTGTTCAACTGTCATTCCAGAATTTTTTAATAAAGCCTCGCCAATTTGAGGTGTTTTATTAAAGAGCAACTCAGGTATCCATGGAAGCTGAAATAGTCCCATATAATAGGATTTAAAAAGTTGTGTACTGCTGTAAAAAGCCCGCATAAATGCTGCTTTGTGAGGGACGGAGATCGCGGTCAAATGTTTAATTTTATTAGGATAACGTAGAGCAACTTCCCAAGCAACGACTGCGCCCCAGTCGTGTCCTACGATATATGAAGGCTCTCCAATTAAGTCGAGTAGAACATTTACATCATCTGCTAAATGTTGAATGGCATAATCTGCGCGTTTTTTCGGTTGAGCCCTTAAGCTATATCCACGTTGGTTTAACGCATAGGTGCGAAAACCATGTTGGTTTAGTATTTCGGCACTATGCTGCCAAATTTTTGATGTTTCAGGAAAACCATGTAATAGCACAATTGGACTGCCATCGATTGGACCGCTGTCTATTACATCAAAAATAAGATTACCTTTTTGAAACTCAGTGATTCGTTGTTGTTTTTCCATAATCAATACCCTCTTTCCTTTACATATCTTTATCAAATTTGGATGATAGAACTAGGGCTGAACGGGTCAGTTCTAGGTGAAAGAAGGTCGTTCATTGTCTGACAATATTATGGGTTGATTAAACGGTGTATTTGTATTGGGATTTGTTTTTGTAAGAACGTTAAGCAAAGTCTCAAAGCTAAGGTCCGATAGCTTAAGCTCGGAGTAACCAAGTGGACATCTTCAGGGATTAGAGACCATTCAGGTAAAATATGAATTAACGTTGAGTTGACTAATTGATGGGCCACTTGGATTTCTGCAACGGCGGCAATACCTAAATGTGCTTCTACAGCAGCAAGTGCATGTTCGGATGGTGTCACCATCAAATGGGTATAAATTTTAAATTTTTTTATCGTACCGTTTTTGAAAAGTGTGATTTTGGACAGCTCGCGGTTATGCGAGATAAAATGATGATCACACAGTTGCTCTGGGTGTTCAGGAATGCCACAATGCATTTGATAGGTCGGACTGGCACATAAAATTCTTCGAACTTGTCCAACCTTTTGAGCATGGAGTGTAGAGTCTGCTAAATCACCAAGTCTGATGGCTAAGTCATATCCTCCAGAAATTAAATCAACTTTGCTGTCATTCAAATCAATTTCAATATCAATGTGTGGGTATTCAATTAAAAATTGAGAGATTAAAGGCAATACCACCAATTTTCCAAAAGTTCCCGAAGCAGCTATTCGAATTCGACCTTTGGGTTGTATTTCTAATTGTGTGAGATCGTTCGTCAGCGATTCAATTTGATGAAATAGGGGGGAGATTTCTTTTAAGAAAATCTTACCAGCATCAGTTAGTGAGCTTGAATTAGTATTTCGATTTAATAATCTAATATTTAAGGATTTTTCAAGTCTTGAAAGTCGATTGGATAACGTGGATTTAGCAATATCATAACGTCTTGCTGCCGCGGATAAACTTCCAGCATCTGCAATCAGTACGAACCAATATAGGTCATCGATTGAGTAGGGTAAGCTGTTCATAAAATCGAACACCACCTTTCATTTTTATTGTCTATTCACATCATTATAGAACCGCTAAGTTAAGTCAATCGATCAGATGTAGCAAATGATCTGATTTAGGAAATTGAGGACATAGCAATGACAATGAATTGTGATTTAGAAACCGGTACTTGTTCAGTAGCCGAATTGGAAAAAGGCCAAAATGCAGTGGTCAATGTAGCATCTGACCTCAGCCTGATTTATGTGGGTGACCCAATGTGCTCATGGTGTTGGGGAAGTTCAAATGTCATTAAACAAGCGCTTGAATATGCAATCCAGCATGGTGTTGGCTTTCAAGTGATTAGCGGTGGTTTAAGACCTGGTGGAGGTGATGCTTGGACCGATACTTTCAAGAATTTTTTACGCACAGAATGGAAAAATATACAGAGACTGACTCAACAGCCTTTCACTGAAAAATTGTTAGAAAGAGCACATTTTAATTATGATACCGAGCCTTCAGCACGTGCTATTTAAGTTGCTCGACAACTTTGGCAAGACCATGATCATCATGATGAAAAACTTTTGGCATTTTTTTCAGCAATCCAATATAAATTTTACGTGGATGGTGAAGATCCGAACGAGCTTGAATATTATCGAAGTATATGTGAAACATTTGAGCTAGATTTTGACGTATTCTCAACGTTGTTTGAATTACCTGAGACCCAAACAGCGACCTATGAAGAGTTCAAGCTTAACCGAAGTTGGGGCATAAAAGGGTTCCCAAGTTTTGTGATACGTCATGGAGACAATGTCAAAATCATAGGCTCTGGTCATGTGGCATTGGAAAAATTAACACAAGCTATTGATGACTTAATCAAAGATGCGCGTATATAAGGAAAAGTTGAATGGCAATTATTCTACAAATTGATTTTCCCTATGATGGACCTTGGGGTCATGAAATGTTTGAAAGTTTCAAAACACTCGCGGATTCAATAGCAAATGAGAAAGGCTTGATTTGGAAAATTTGGACTGAAAATGAAGCGTCCAAAGAAGCAGGTGGAATTTACTTATTTGAAAGCCAAGCAGATGCAGAGGATTATCTAAATATGCATCTTCAGCGTTTAAGGGAAAATGGCTTTACTGAATGTAGACATCGAATTTTTGCTGTAAACTTGCCACTTTCAAAATTGAATTTTGCACCTGTTTAAGTAAATCGATGTATCAACTCAGGATAGTGGATACATCGATTCTTCATTTAAACCGCAGTGATCGTTCCTAAAACTCGATCTCCTTGAGCTCCTGTCACTTCAGGTAAATTACCAGCAAGTTGGTTTACAAATCGCATAGCCAACCACGCAAAAGCGGTTGCCTCCACCCAAGTCGGTGCTAATCCCAAATCTGCTGTGGTTTGAACACTCCACTCATGTTTACGTAAACGCCAACGTAATTGTTCTAATAATTGTGAGTTGTATGCACCACCCCCACAGACATAAACTTCACCTGTGTCCATAGGGGAGCGATAAATGGCTTTCTTAATGGCACGTGTCGTGAGTTTCATCAGCGTTGCTTGAATATTTTCAGGCGTATCTTCAAGTTCATCGTATTCAACATCGCTACGCCAATCCGCAATTTGTTCATCCAACCATTCCAAATTAAAGTCTTCACGACCAGTACTTTTTGGCGGTTCTTTCGAGAAAAAGTCATGTGATTGCAAACGATCAAGCAAAGCACGAATAGGCGTACCATAAGCAGCCCAATTGCCATTTTCATCATAAGGCTGACCTGTGTAACGTTCACACCAAGCATCCATCAAAATATTGGCTGGTCCAGTATCGAAGCCATATACGCCTTTAGGATCACCCGCAGGTAACATACTGACATTGGCAATTCCACCGAGATTTAAGATCACACGGTGTATCGTCGGATGCTGAAATAAGGCTTGATGGAATGCTGGCACTAGAGGTGCACCTTGACCACCAGCAGCCATATCACGGCGTCTAAAATCTGATACCACAGGAATTTGAGTGATTTCAGTAATAATATTGGGATCACCAATTTGCAGGGTAAATCCATGTTCGGGACGATGACGAATCGTTTGACCATGAGATCCAATAGCTTTTATTTGAGTTCTATCGAGATTATTTTCTTGTATAAGTTGATTGATTCCATGACCGATCATCTGTGCTAAAGCGACATCAGCTTTACCCATGCGGTCAATTTCATTATCGTCTGGCAAAGTAAGTGCCATCAGTTCATCACGTAAATCTGGATCAAAGGCTAATGTCAGCGTTGCATGGATCTGTAATGGATCAAAAGAAGCGGCTACAAAATCGACGCCGTCCATACTCGTGCCAGTCATTACACCAATGTAGATTGTGGTCATGATTATTCTTAAGCCTGCATTGTGCTGAAAAAGTGTTAGTATATCGCACAAATTGAACAACAGATGTATTTGGGTTTTGTGATGTCAAATTTCCTGCCTGCTGAAGAACAACTTGCCCTCATTCAACGAGGCACACATGAAATTATTTCAGAAGAAGATCTTCTGAAGAAATTAAAATTGAATCGTCCTTTGAAAATTAAGGCGGGTTTTGATCCTACAGCACCAGACTTACACTTAGGTCATACGGTATTAATTAACAAGCTTAAAGTGTTCCAAGACTTAGGTCATGAAGTATTCTTCTTGATTGGTGATTACACTGCGATGATTGGTGACCCAACAGGTAAAAGTGCAACTCGTCCACCATTGTCACGTGAGCAAGTCTTAGAAAACGCGAAAACCTATCAGGAACAAGTGTTCAAAATTCTTGATCCAAATAAAACTAAGGTGGTGTTTAACTCAGAATGGTTTGCTCAAAAAACTGCTGCTGATCTGATTCAATTGGCTTCACAGCAAACGGTTGCACGTATGCTTGAACGTGATGACTTTACTAAACGCTATAACAACCAACAGCCGATTGCGATTCACGAGTTTTTATATCCATTGGTGCAAGGTTATGACTCTATCGCGCTCGAGGCAGATGTTGAGTTAGGTGGTACTGATCAGACCTTTAACTTACTGATGGGGCGCACTTTACAAGGTCGTTATAATCAAGAGCCACAAGTGTGTATCACTGTACCAATTCTTGAAGGTTTAGATGGCGTCAACAAAATGTCTAAATCTTTAGGTAACTACATTGGTGTATTTGATGCACCTGGTGCGATGTACCAAAAAGTACTTTCAATGCCAGACAGCTTAATTGAGCGATATTTCGAACTGCTGAGCTTCAAGTCAATGGAAGAGATCGAAGGCTTATTGAAAGAAATGGCCGAAGGTCGTAACCCTCAAGAAATTAAACGTATCTTAGCGCTCGAGTTAGTGGAGCGTTTCCATGGAAGCGAAGCTGCTGCGAATGCACATAAAGGTGCAGGGAATATCATCACAGAGGGTGAGCTTCCTGAAGGAACGCCAGAAGTGACGATTTCACGTGGTGAATTCGGTGGTGAAATGTTTATTGCTTCTATTGTTCGTGCAGCAGGTTTAACCAAAAATGCAGCGCAAGCAAAAGATGCTGTTTCACGTGGAGCCGTAAAAGTTGATTGGGAAGTGGTGGATGCATCATTCTCAATTAACGAAAACAAAACAGTGATTGTTCAAGCAGGTAAAAAGGCCATTGCTAAAGTAACTTTTACTGACTAAATCATTAAGTTTTGCATGATTAAAAAGCCATCCCAAGTGATGGCTTTTTTATGTCAAGAATGAAATGAAGATGAAAGATGGATTAATTTTTGGTTGTTCTGGTTGAAATCCATTAAAATGCGCCATCCAATACTTATTTGTTTGAATATCTATGATTCAGTTAGACCAACTTACCATTCGCCGCGGCGGTCGCATTTTATTTGAAAAAGCGTCTATGCAACTTCACCCTGGTTGGAAGATTGGTTTAACAGGTGTCAATGGTGCAGGAAAATCGACGTTGTTTTCAGCATTACTTGGGGGCATGGAATCAGATGGTGGCTCATTGACACGACCATCGGTTTGGACAGTGGCGCATATGGCGCAAGAGATTAAAGCGCTGGATATGAAAGCGATTGATTTCGTTCTATCAGGTGATGAAGAGTATTGGGATATCCAACACAAACTTGAGCATCCTGACGGATTGTCTGATCAAGATTTGGCAAATTTATATGGTCGTTTTGATGAAATTAGTGGCTATTCAGCGCCGTCTAAAGCATCACAACTGATGGCTGGTTTAGGCTTCTTTGAACTTCAGTCAGAACTTAGCGTAAAAAGTTTCTCTGGTGGATGGCGTATGCGTTTAAATCTTGCGCGTACTTTGATGAGTCGTTCAGATTTACTCTTACTTGATGAACCGACGAATCATTTAGATTTAGATGCTATTTTATGGTTAGAAGACTGGTTAAAAGCATATGAAGGCACATTGGTACTGATTTCGCATGACCGTGATTTCTTGGATGCCATTACCGACCATATTTTGCATATCGAAAACCAAGAACTAACGCTTTATACCGGCAACTATTCAACATTTGAACGTACCCGAAGTGAACGTTTAGCTCAGCAACAACAAGCCTATGAGAAACAGCTCGAGCTACGTGCACATCTGCAAAAATATATTGATCGTTTTAAAGCTAAGGCAACCAAAGCAAAACAGGCACAAAGCCGTATTAAACAGCTCGAACGAATGCAAGAGCTTTCTGCTGCGCATGTCGATACGCCTTTTACCTTTAGCTTCCGTGAACCGACCAAAATGAGTTCTCCGTTGTTACAACTGGATAGTGCTGATATTGGTTATGGCGACAAACTGATTGTGACCAATGTGAAGCTACAAATCACGCCAACCAGCCGTATCGGTCTGCTGGGTATGAATGGTGCAGGTAAGTCCACATTAATTAAGTCTTTGGTGGGTGATTTACCTTTAATCCAAGGTCAACGTAAAGCATCCGAATTACTTAATATTGGTTATTTCGCCCAACATCAAATGGATGCATTAGATGGTAATGCGAGTCCAATGTTGCAGTTATCTCGTATCGCAGATAAGAAGATCAGTGAAGCGACTTTACGCGCATTCTTAGGAAGTTTTGGCTTCTCTGGTGAGCGTATGGATACACCGTGTGAAAGCTTTTCTGGGGGGGAGCGTGCACGTTTAGCATTGGCTTTGATTGTCTGGCAGCGTCCAAATGTTTTAATTCTAGATGAACCGACCAACCATTTAGACTTGGATATGCGTCATGCATTAACTATGGCACTACAAGATTTTGAAGGGGCAGTGGTGCTGGTGTCACATGAACGTCAATTGATTGCAAGTGTCTGTGATGAATTACTCCTAGTGCATAACGGTAAATGTCGTGAGTTTGAAGGTGATCTGGTCGCTTATGCAGACTGGTTACGTCAAGCACGTGCAGAGTTGATGAAGCAAGGGCAGCAAGCACCTGAGCCAGTGAAATCTCAAGTGATCGATAAGCCTGTAGTTTCTAAAGTAGATAAAGAAGCACAGCGTAAAGAAGCTGCGCGTCGCCGTGAAATGAGCCGCCCAATTCGTAAAAATATCGAAAAATTGGAAGCTGAGATTGCAAAGATGCAACCACGTTTAGTTCAAATTGAGGATGCTTTAGGGGATGCATCACTTTATGATGCATCTCGGAAAGATGATCTTTTAAAATTGATGAATGAACAAACTGAGCTTAAAGGAAAATTAGCACAAGCAGAAGAAAAAATGCTTGAACTGATGATGGAACTTGAAGAGTTAGAAAGTTCATTCGAAGATTAATGAATAATTTCTAAATAAAAAAAGCCCAATGAAAATTGGGCTTTTTTTATAAAATATTGAGTTATATAATTTTATTTATGTGATTAAATATTGAAAATATTAATAATTTTTTGAGTTTTATAATGAGTGACATAATTCAATTTAAAAAGAAAAGAATTACTAAAGGTTTAATAATTTCAGGAATGGGTGGTGTTTCGAATGAAAATGGACTTGTTGCTAAAGATTTAACACATGCAGATTTAATGTTTTATGGGCTTTATTGGGATAATATAATAGTCACACAAATTCCAATGTTTCATTTTACTAATGATGTAATTGAAGAATTTAGAAGTAATGGTGTCATTGAGTTTTATTCTAATGCACCCCCACAGTCAATGCATTCATCAGAAATGCAAAGAATGGCATTAGAATCATTATTAGCATGTCAAAGTGTAAGAAGACAAAATAAAGATGCAGATTGGATAATTTATAATAATGTTGCTGAGGGATTTAATAGTATTGAATCTGAAAGTTTAATTGAACAGGATTCTATTCGAGTTGAAATTTCAAAATGTTTACCTTATCCAAGTACGTATGTTCCGATTGATACATTAAGAAAATTTAGAGAAGATTATTTGGATGAATTAGATAGATTACATTTTGCTAAATATAAATTATTTGAAAAGATTAGTTCTCATGAGAATTTAGCACGTAGAGATTTAGCAAAATGTTATGAGCTGGAAGAATTTGAAAGAGCGATTCGAGATTATGAGCACGCCTTTTCATGTAGGTTTAGATATTACTCTATGAAATCTTTAATTAGTGATATTCGGCATAATAAGTCAGAACTTTTAGAAGTTGGTTTAGCTGCAGGTGATTTAGTTCTTGGTGGATTTAATCTTTCAGGGACATATAATTTTGGAAAAACATTTTTTAATTTATTTAGTTCTAAACAAAAAATTCATGAAGCAAAGCAGAATTCCCCTGAATTTCAATTCATATCCTCAGCAATAAGTAATGGAATAATTCTGCAAAAGTTTAATAACCAAAATTAAAAAACCGCGCTTTCGCGCGGTCTTTTATTTAAAGTGACAAATTATTTTTTGTCATCTTTAACTTCAGTGAACTCAGCATCTACAACACCGTCGTCCGCTTTTTGTTGTTGACCAGCAGCATCACCTTGGAATGCATTTGGATCAAAACCTTGCGCACCACCTTGAGCACCCTGCGCAGCTTCATAAGCACGTTGAGTGATCGGCATGATGATGTTTTGAAGTGCTTCAGTTTTCGCTTTGATCGCGTCAACATCATTTTCTTTGGTTGCAGCTTCAAGTTCTGAAACAGCAGTTTCAACCGCAGTTTTTTCATCAGCAGTCACTTGTTCACCAAGGTCTTTTACTGCTTTTTGAGCAGAAGAAACTAATGCATCAGCTTCGTTACGTGCTTTAGCAAGTTCTTCAAACTTACGATCTTCTTCAGCATTCGCTTCAGCATCTTTGATCATCGCTTCAATTTCAGCATCGCTCAAACCTGAGTTTGCTTTAATTTGAATTGATTGCTCTTTACCAGTGCTCTTGTCTTTCGCAGATACTTTCAAGATACCATCAGCGTTGATGTCGAACGATACTTCAATTTGCGGCACGCCACGTGGAGCAGGTGGGATATCGCCCAATTGGAAGTTACCCAACAATTTGTTTTGTTGAGCCATTTTACGTTCACCTTGGTAAACCGAAATGTCTACTGCAGGCTGGTTATCAGCAGCTGTAGAGAACACTTGTGATTTTTTCGCAGGGATTGTTGTGTTTTTCTCGATGATTGGAGTTAACACGCCACCCATTGTTTCAATACCAAGTGTCAACGGTGTTACGTCAAGTAATAGAACGTCGTTCTTATCACCTGAAAGTACAGCACCTTGGATCGCAGCACCCATTGCCACAGCTTCGTCAGGGTTCACGTCTTTACGTGGCTCTTTACCGAAGAACTCTTGTACTTTTTGTTGTACAAGTGGCATACGAGACTGACCACCAACCAAGATCACGTCAGAGATATCAGAAGTTGATAGACCTGCATCTTTAAGTGCAATCTTACATGGCTCGATTGTACGAGCAACTAAGTCAGCAACAAGACCTTCTAATTTCGCACGTGTTACGTTGATCACTAAGTGTTTAGGACCAGTCGCATCAGCCGTGATATATGGAAGGTTAATTTCAGTTGCATTAGAAGAAGACAATTCAATCTTCGCTTTCTCAGCAGCTTCTTTCAAACGTTGTAACGCAAGTGGATCATTTTTCAGATTCACATTTTGTTCTTTCTTAAACTCTTCAACCAAGTAATCGATTAACGCGTTATCAAAGTCTTCACCACCAAGGAATGTGTCACCATTAGTAGACAACACTTCGATTTGTTGGTCGCCATCAAGGTCAGCGATTTCAATGATTGATACGTCGAAAGTACCACCACCTAAGTCGTAAACCGCGATTTTACGGTCGCCTTCTTTCTTGTCCATACCGAACGCAAGCGCTGCAGCTGTTGGTTCGTTGATGATACGTTTAACATCTAAACCAGCAATTTTACCAGCATCTTTCGTTGCTTGACGTTGAGCATCGTTGAAGTATGCAGGAACAGTAACTACCGCTTCAGTAACTGTTTCACCTAAGTAATCTTCCGCAGTTTTCTTCATTTTCTTAAGAACTTCTGCAGAGATTTGTTGTGGTGCTAGTTTCTTGTCGTTTACATCAACCCAAGCATCGCCATTGTCAGCTTTGATGATTTTGTAAGGTACAAGACCAATATCTTTTTGAACTGCTTGATCTTCGTAACGACGACCGATCAAACGTTTGATCGCGAATAATGTATTTTTCGGGTTTGTTACAGCTTGACGTTTAGCTGATTGACCAACAAGGATCTCGCCATCTTTATACGCAATAATAGACGGAGTTGTACGAGCGCCTTCAGCGTTGTCGATTACTTTAACTTTATCGCCTTCAAGTACTGCAACACATGAGTTTGTAGTACCTAAGTCAATACCAATAATTTTAGCCATTGATGTGTTCCTCGAAAATTTTGTTGTGATCTTTCACTTGTTATCCGATATGAGAGCCATTCATTATTTTTCAAGTTAAAAACTTAAAAAATTTTTACAAACTCCCGTATTTCTTGACTTATTGGCCTACCATGACCATTGCAGGACGAAGTAAACGGCCAGAAAGGGTGTAACCTTTTTGAAGTACCGTACCAATCTCACCCGCTTTTGCATCTGGAGCAATACCTACTGCTTGATGCAAATCAGCATTAAAACCATTTTCAGTGTCAACTGCCACAACACCAAATTTTTCTAATGTTGCTAATAATGACTTCAGTGTGAGTTCTACACCTTCTGATAAAGGAGTTTTTTCATCACCTGCAGCAGCAATTGCACGTTCAAGGTTGTCAACTGAATCCAATAATTCTTTTGCAAATTTCTCTAAAGCAAATTTTTTCGCAGTATCCGCTTCACGCTCTAAACGTTCTTTGGTTTTTTCTGCTTCATACTTCGCATTTGCAGCAACTGCTTTTTCATATTTTAAGTTTTCAGTCAGCGTTGCGATTTGCGCTTGAAGGTCTTCTACAGAAACTTCAACTTCAGCTTGTTGATTTTCAACTTGCTGTTCAGTTTGTTCCGTTTGAACGTCCTGAGTTTGTTCGTTTTGCTCATTTGCCATGGAAGATCTCCGCTTAAATGGGTTTTTAAACATGTACAGTCCTTTGGCATCAGTGTTAACTGCGTTAATCTGAACTGCCATGCGTGTGTAATTCATCAATACAAAGGTAATGTGGGCGACTATAAATAATTCAAGCTTAAACGATGTTTATTTCTACTAAATTCATCTTTACAACAAGGAATGAAAATTTTTCGATCCATTTAGAGAAATCTAAAGTCTAGAATAAGAAGAGGAGATGAGCTGAAGAAAGATTATAAAAATATGATTTAGTGTATATTTTATATATAAAAAATATAGATTCAGATAAAACAAGTCTTTCCTTTTAAAGAATCAAAACTGTATTATCTTTAACCAGATACTAACGCTGTAGTTTCTATTTATTTTGTTTTTGCTTTTTAATAGCTCATCCAACCTCCTTGGATGAGTTTTTTTTTGCTTGTCGAGATCTGAGTAACAATGTTAAGCAACCGATATACCGTGTAGCCACACTGTGATTCAGTCACCTTCAAAAAGGGTTTATATCGCACCACATATTCACTAAAAAATAAATTAAATAAATGGCTTAGGACATATATTCAACTATAAAAGTTGAATTGCATTTTCTTTACACTTTTTTCATAAGTTCAACCTGAAGTCATCGAAACTTGAACCAAGAACTGACGCATGAAATAAAAAAGTCAGGAATGATAAGCCTTCAAAGTTAACTCTGACTTTGAATGTTTCAAGTAAGGAATTAAACAATGAAAAAATTAGGTCTCATTTCCCTGGCATTTGCAGCTATTGGTTTTGCTACTGTAGGTTGTACTTCAAACCAATCTGCTGAAACTGCTCAAGCGACTCAACCGACCACACAAACAGATGCTTCAATAGCGCAAGTGGCAACTACTGAAATGGATACCCAAAATGGTGTGGCTGTACAAGCTGACCCAAGTGTAGAGTCTGTTGAACCGATTCAAGCTGTCCCAGCTGAAGGTGCAGAAGCCCCTCAAGTTGTTGAGTAAAATGCAATGAAATTTAATTCATTTAAACTGCTTATAATGGATTAAATTTTATGAAAAAGCAGAGAATAGAGAGTAAATAGGATGCCTTTACTGTCTATTTTTAGAATCACAGCACTTAAAAAAACCTAACATTCAAATGTGAATGTTAGGTTTGTGAGGTAACTTTAAATCAATTGTCTTGAGTCCAAGAAAGCTTAACGATCTCGGCGATCATGTTGACGTTCCTGTTCTCGCTTCTTGCGATCCTGTTCTAAGCGCTTACGTTGTTCTTCAATCGCTTTTTTACGATTATCTTGATTCCAACGATTACGTTCAGCTTGACGTTGTTTTAGAATTTCCTTTTGACGTTGTTCAATCTGTTTACGACGATCATGCTCAGCACGTTCTTTATTACGTCGATCTGCTAATTCACGTTGTTGGCGTTGACGTTCATATTCACGTTTGCGCTTTTCTTGTTCAAGGCGCTGTTGATGTAAACGTTGTGCGCGTTCTCTCTCCCAACGTTGACGGTCATAGTTGCGATCATAATCACGATCATAACGATGGTCATAATTACCATTATAATAAGGGCCATCGTCAGGGAAGGCCACACAACCGACTGCAAGAACTGCTGTGGCCAATGACATTATCATTACTTTTATTGCCATAGCTTTCACCTTTATATGTTGAATCAGGACAACCAAAAAATTCCTGATGTTGGATTAAATAGTCAATGACAAGACTGCTATAGTCAGATTAGCGTAAATGGGATTGAAGTTTGTATATTGATCAGTAGACTTAGTTAACAAAATAGTCATGAAATGGCTGATCGTGTAGAAAATATGAAGAATACGGATTTTTAAAAGGATCGGAATCGTGAATCAAAAAATACAACAATTACTTGAAAATGGTCAGGGTTCTGCAGGACGTGCATTAGATCGACTCCCAAAGATCGTTCAAGAATCTCTAGTGAAGTTACTTGGCTATCCCTATGACTATCCTCAACTCGATAGTTTTACAAAATGCTTGATGGCTGCACAGTTGAAACAAGGAAAATCAGGCTTTATTGGCGCTGATATTGATAAATCAAGAAAAGAATTTGAAAATCAAATCCAATCCATCACACATAAATCATCTCATGTTCAATATGTAGAAGATATTCGTCTTCCTTTACAAAGTGGTACTGTATTTGCCAGACATTATCATCCTGCTCCGAATAAAAAACTACCAATGATTGTATTTTATCATGGTGGTGGGTTTGTTGTCGGAAGTGTGAATACACATGATGAAGCGTGCCGAATCATTGCGAATTATGCAAAAGCACAAGTAATCAGTATTGATTATCCTTTAGCACCAGAAGTTTCTCCACAATCATTGATTCAATCATGTGAAGATGCATTGGCATGGGTATATCAAAATCGCCGTCACTTTAAAATCTTAAAAAACCGTATTGCTGTAGCAGGAGATAGTGCTGGCGGTAATATTAGTGCTGTCGTTGCTCAACGTGCATTAAATGCCAGTTATGCGCCTCAAGCTCAATTTTTAATATATCCTGCGGTAGATTTCAAAAGTCGTCATCCATCATTCTTTGCGTATAAAGATGGTTTAGTATTAACCAACAGCGATATTGACTATGTGACAGAATACTACGCGACAAGACATAAAGTTGCTTTGGATAATCCACTAATCTCCCCAACATACGGTAATCTAAAAAAATTGGCACCAGCCTATGTTGTTACAGCGGGACATGATGTATTGCATGATGAAGGCAAAATTTACGCCCACAAATTACGTCAAAATGGCACTAAAGTGTTGTATCAAGATTTTGAAGATCAAACACACGGATTTATTAATCTAACGCTAGTATCAGGGCGTTCTAAAAAATTGTTGATTGAAATGAGTAAAGAGTTTAGAAGATTTTGGGATAAAAATAGTTAATAGATGCTTACTTTCAAATCCTGAGATTCAAACGAAACTCAGGATTTTTTCTTTATATACAGTAATCGAATAAAAATACTTTGATGCTTAACAAAAAATTGAATCTTTTCTGGCGATTGATTTGTGAATAATAGATAAGATAAAGCATCAATAAGAGGATAGCGTATGTTAAAAAAAATGATGTTAGGTGCTTCTGTTGCGGCGATGAGTACTTTGTCTTTGGCAGCAAATACGCATATGCAAATCAAAACATCAGTAGGAGATATCGAAATCGAGTTGTTTAATGATAAAGCTCCGATTTCAGTAAAGAACTTTGAAACTTATGCGAAAGCTAATTTTTATAACGGCACAATCTTCCATCGGGTTATTCCAGGGTTCATGATCCAAGGTGGAGGATTAGATGTATCGATGAAAGAAAAAGCGAATCGACCTCCAATCAAGAACGAGTCTTATAATGGCTTAAAGAATAACCGTGGCACTTTAGCCATGGCACGTACAAACCAGCCTGATTCAGCAACAAGCCAATTTTTTATCAATATTGCGGATAATGATTTTCTAAATAAAGCGCCAATGAATCCTGGTTATGCTGTGTTTGGTCAGGTAACTAAAGGAATGGATGTTGTCGATAAAATTGCAAAAGTGCCTACTGGTAGATTTGGTATGCATCAAGATGTGCCAAAAAATCCTATTAAAATTTTAAGTGTGAATATAAAACCTTCAAAAGCGAAATAGTGATTAAAAAAAGAAGCAGAAATATTAAATTAATATTTTTGCTTCAATATTATAGGGTTAAGTGTAAATGTGATTATTAATGAATCATAATGGTGCATAAAAATAGAACACTCAATAAAACATGGGGTTAAAAGCACTTGCAATGATTTCGAAATGCTC
>NZ_JBWYJA010000018.1:0-21431 GCF_056780035.1 Acinetobacter sp. ANC_7503
AGCAACCCAGCAGTGATTGAAAAACTTTCAAACGACTTAGGAGCTGGCAGCCCTGAAGGTTATGCAAGCTGCTGTGAAGCTTTGGCTAAGGCGGATGTGCGTGAACAACTCAAACAGATTTCGATTCCTGTATTGATTATTGCAGGTCAGCAAGACCCTGTGACCACTGTGGTAGATGGTCAGTTTATGCAAGCAGTGATTGCGGGTAGTCAACTTGTTGAGATTAATGCTTCGCACATTTCGAATGTTGAACAACCACAGGCGTTTAACCAGGCTGTGGCTGAATTTATTCAGGCTTAAGTTCGGAACAACTCAAACCTGAACTCAGGAAACATCACTTGTCACGGGTGACTCATCTTGACGCTTTGCCAGATTGCTCCACCAGTCTGGCTTTTTTTTTCACAGTAATTAGACCATGAACAACGACAATTAAATATCAGTCTCGTGATTCCTTAAAACGGCGATAGTTATGACATAAGTGATTGAAACGATGTCACTCATCATTCTCAAAGATTCAGATGATTCTTCTAATTTGATCTTAAATCAATTGTTTAAGTAAATTTTTAAAACGTTATTTTAGAAGCTAAAATCCGCTTAATTATGCCTGTATCATGGTTTCTATAATTATTAGCAATATCGATTAGTCGTTAGTATTTAAATTAAAAACCCATCACCTAGATGATGGGTTAATTGTTGATGTCTCAAGATTTAGATTAATACACCCACTGGATGAGCAATCGAAATAGACCAGCAATCAATAATAGACTTAAAAAACCACCGAGCCATAAAACAATAAACCACCCTGCTTGATTCAGTTTCATTATCATTCTCCTCAGTGATAACCTTCGTCACCAACACGAACCTTGTCTCTAAATACCCAATAAGATAAAGCGGTATAAAACAATATAATTGGGATTAGAATGAGTGCACCAATGAGAGCAAATAATTGACTACTTTGAGGTGCAGCAGCTTGCCAAATCGTTACACTTGGCGGAATGATATTAGGCCATAAACTAATTAAGAAGCCCGTATACGCAAGAAATACCAAAGCCAATGTATAGATGAAAGGCGCAAACTCCTGACGACGTTTACAAGCTCTGAGCGCTAGGAAAGTGAAAATCAATACCAGTATTGGTACGGGACTGAAATACCACATTTGTGGCTGACTAAACCAACGCTGTGCAATATCGTCATGTACAAGGGGAGTATAAATACTGACAGCGCCAAATATTAGAAATAACGCGATCATAAGCTTAGGCATCAGACGGTACATATGATCTTGTACACGCTCATCCGTTTTAAAAATTAACCATCCGCAACCGAGTGTCGCGTATAACACAACAACGCCTAAACCTGTAAAGAGTGAAAATGGAGAGAGCCAATCCAGACCACCACCCGTGAACACACCATTGGTGGTCTGTATTCCTTGAATATAAGCGCCTAAAATCACACCTTGTAAAAATGAAGCTAAAATTGAACCCCAAATAAATGCTTGGTCCCAAAGTGCTTTAGTCCGATTAGCCTTAAAACGAAACTCAAAAGCGACTCCACGAAATATAAGCGCGATCACCATTAAGGTAATGGGCATATATAATGCGGACAATACAGTCGAATAGACCAGTGGAAAAGCGGCAAATAAACCAGCTCCACCAAGTACCATCCAAGTCTCATTGCCATCCCATACGGGTGCTACAGTATTCATCATGACATCACGCTCTTGGCGATCTTTCACAAATGGAAATAAAATACCAATTCCCAAATCAAAACCATCAAGAACGACATAAATCAACACACCTAGTGCGATGATCATAATCCAAATCAATGATAGATCAATCATTTCAAATTCTCCTGATCATTCACCTTGTTTGATGCTTCAAGTTGTTGTTCATTATCAATGGTACTCATCGGGCGTTTAGACGCTCGGATCACTTCGCCATCTGAATGTGGTGTTGAATAAATAAATTCTGGTCCTTTCACCATCATTTTCAACATATAAAAGATACCGATACCAAATACGATACAGTACACCACAACAAAAATAATCAGCGTCAGCCCAACCTGTTCCGCAGAGACAGGAGATAACGCATCTTTCGTACGCATTACGCCATAGATAATCCAAGGTTGACGTCCCACCTCTGTGGTAAACCAGCCTGCCAATAATGCAATAAAACCTGAAGGCCCCATCCACAAAGCAAACTTGTGCAACCATTTAGACTCATAAAATTTGCCTGTCTTACGTAGCCATAGACCAAATACAGCCAGTAAGATCATGAGCATGCCCATACCCACCATGATTCGGAAACTCCAAAAAACAATGGTTGAATTAGGTCGATCCTCAGGTGCGAATTCTTTTAAGCCTTTAACCTCACCATCAAGGGTATGTGTCATGATCAGGCTACCCAGATTTGGAATACCAATCGCATATTTAGTTTCTTCAGCTTCCATATCTGGAATACCAAATAGATACAACGGCATACCATGATCTTTATTGGTTTCCCAATGACCTTCGATTGCAGCTAATTTAGCAGGCTGATGTTCTAAGGTATTCAATCCATGTAAATCACCCACGAACATCTGTAGTGGAGCTAAAGCAAGGATCATCCACATTGCCATCGAGAATGACTTTTTAACTAACGCATCACGGCGTCCTTTGAGTAGATGCCATGCAGCAGTTGCGGCAACCAATAAGCCTGAAACCAAGAAAGCGGCCAGTGCCATATGCGCTAATCGATAAGGAAAGGATGGGTTAAAGACAATCGCGAACCAATCTTGAGGAACGATTATTCCATTTTCAAATGCAAAGCCTTGAGGTGTTTGCATCCAGCTATTAGATGACAGAATCCAAAACATGGATATACATGTTCCTATTGCCACCATTAAGGTTGCAAAAAAATGCGTCTTTGGCCCAACTCGCCCCCAGCCAAACAACATGATACCGAGGAAACCAGCTTCTAAGAAAAACGCACTGAGCACTTCATACGTCAGCAATGGTCCAGTGACACTACCAGCTATACGTGAAAATTCACTCCAGTTGGTTCCAAACTGATAGCTCATCACCACGCCTGAAACGACACCCATACCAAATGAAAGTGCGAATATTTTTATCCAAAATTTAAACAGATCTCGATAAACAGGATCATTCGTTTTAAGCCAACGCCATTCGAGCACAGCCAAAAAACTTGCCAATCCAATCGAAATTGCTGGAAAGATAATGTGAAATGAAACAGTGAATGCGAATTGAATACGCGCCAATTCGAGCGCTGTTAGTCCTAGATCCATGACGTCACCTTATCGTTGAGTTTTGTGGTGAATGTTGTTCTTCACTGAGTTTAAAACTACAGTTAGAATTATATTGTAGATGTCATGTATCACTCCGATAACACGCGATTTTAAATTCACTTTTTTGAGGATGAGTGAATACCGTCTGTTGGCTACAGACTGTTTAAAGATTTTTTTCATAATATTGAACTCTACATAAATTGATTAAGATCAAAATGATCCAAGGTTTAAATCAATTAGAGTCCAAAAGGTGGCGCTCGGCCTTGAGGCAGAAGATAGAGCTTCTGTAGAGAAAAATAAACGTGCCAAAAAGAATTGCGGTAGAAACTCAGCTTAACTTGTAAGCGATCAAAAATTTCTTTTACACCAAAATCAAATGGTAAGACGAGGTCTCCATAAACAGTGCAATATTGGCATTGGTGAGTAATTTGATTATGGTCGTGATGATGTTCGTGTTCACTCAAATGGTGGACGATATCGTGATAAGTCTCATGAACATGCTGATGGCGTTCTGGAGAAAGTAAATTATGCATAATAGACATACATACCGGAGCGATATGAAATTTCTCCGGTAAGATCGGCTGTAAATAAACCGCTAGTTGTAATAACACCGTTGCAAATGCAATGATGAGTCCACTAGATCTTAGCAAAATTTCCTCTCAACTCTTTTCGATAAAGAGTGTTTAGAAACATAGAAAAAATCAAGTTAATAACCGACTAGGCTGATCAACTTTCATTCTTAACTATACGCCTATTGAACTTGTTTTTAAAGCCTTTTTCAATTTTATACATAACATGTATTTATAATATTTATAAAAATTAAAGTAGCTAAATTTTATGATTAGAAAAAATTTAAAGGGATTTTCAAATAAGACACTCCATTGTGTTCAGTGGGCGGAAATTTGCCACCGTTTATATTAATTTGAATCGCTGGTAAAATGAGCTTTGGCATCCCCAATGTTGCGTCACGGCTATTGCGCATTTCCACAAAATCATTCTTTTTTGAATCAATTCGAATGTGTATATTAGATTCTTTTTGCGTTTTTATATCTGTTTGACACATATATTGATGTCGATTTTCTGGTAAATAATCGTGACATAGATATACACGCATATGATCAGGCAGTTGATAAAGATTCTGAACTGAATCAAATAATTCTGCTGCACTGCCCCGTGGAAAATCACATCGTGCTGTACCATAGTCTGGCATAAATATAGTATCACCCACGAAAACTGCATCACCTATCACATAACTAAGACAAGCAGGTGTATGACCAGGCGTTGGAATGTTGTAGGCTTCAATTTCTCCAATTTTGAAACACTCATGATCTTTAAATAAATAATCGAATGGTTGCTGTGCGTTTATTGCTTTAATATCCAATTGATAAATCGAGCCAAATGTTTCTTGTACAATTCCGATATGATGACTCATGGCAATTTTGCCACCTAGCTTTGATTTTAAATATTGCGCAGCGGTCAAATGATCAGCATGCACATGTGTTTCTAAAATCCACTCAACCTTGTAATACTGTTCATGTATGTATTGAATAATCTGGTCAGCATGTTCCGTCGTTGTTGTCGCAGAAGCAGCATCAAAATCTAAAACACTATCGATAATGGCACAACTTAATGTCACAGGATCAGCCACGACATAACTAAATGTATTGGTATTTTGATCAAAAAAATCTTTAATTAGCGGCTTAATTTGATCTTGAGTGGCATCTTTCATCACTAGTTTCATAATTATGCTCCCATCCATTTATGGTGAATCAAAACCCCTATCAACATCGCAATCACAAAATAGAGTGATTGATAATGCCCTAAACCAATTAATGTTAATCCTGGTGCTGGACAGATGCCTGCGATGCCCCATCCTATCCCAAACAAGCTAGCACCTATGATGAGCTTGTTATCAAGCTGATTGTTCTTTGGTAAATCAATAGTCTCATTGAATAGAGTTAAAGGTTTTTCACTTCTGGTTACGATCTGAAAGGGTATGAATGCCACGACAATGGCACCCATTATGACAAATGCCAAACTTGCATCCCACTCACCGAATAAATCAAGAAAATTAAGAACTTTTTCAGGGTTCGACATTCCAGATAACATGAGCCCCACGGAAAAAAGTGAGCCAAACAAAAAAGCAAAAAGGTTTTTCATTTAGAATGCTCCTGTGACATGTCGAATTAAATAAACCGTTATAAAGCCTGTCAGCATAAAACTTAGTGTTGCCACAATAGATCTTTTGGACAATCTACTTAAACCACAAATGCCATGCCCACTTGTACAGCCAGAACCTAAACGTGTTCCAAATCCAACTAAAATACCTGCCACGATCATCATGAATGGACTTGCTTCGAGTTCAATTTCAGGCTGAACCCAAATACCATAGATAAACGGTGTGATGATGAGACCCATTAAAAACCACAATGCTGGTGTTTTGAAAACTTTATGCGGATTTAGTACTTGACCGATTAAACCACTAATCCCTGCTATTCGACCATTCACATATAAGTATCCAACCACAGATAAACCGAGTAGTGCTCCACCTAAAAAAGCAATCACAAAATCATGCATAACAATTTACTTATTTACAATATATTTTTTTATATTATATAATTTTGAAAAATAATCAAGATGCTTTAACATACGCATCCTTCTGTTTCAAAGGAACATCCAATGCCGTCTGATGTTGAATTAAATCAAATGGATTTTTCACAAGTTGATCAAGTCAGCGATCGACTTAAAGTCCTGTCGAATCCTGATCGCTTAAAGATACTTTGTATTTTAGTAGATGGTGAATTGAACGTTCATGAAATTGAGAATCGAACTCAAATTTTTCAACCCACGCTTTCACAACAGTTAACCGTATTACGTAAAGCTGAAATGGTGGTGACTCGTCGTGAAGGTAAACAAATTTTTTATCAACTGAGTGATCCTAAAGTCCTCACCATTATGCAAACGCTTTATAGCTTATATTGCGATCCTACTTCATAATCTTGCAATTCTTTCAGTTGTGGATATGAGACTCAAATACGATCATATTCTCCATGTAAATGACCATGTATTAAATTTTAAAGTTTTGTATTCAAGAGTACTAAAGACCAAAAAATTCTATTTTTCAAAAACTTCTTGCAAGTCTTTTGCCATTCCTTGCATAGACTTGAACTCTCCTTGTTGATTTTTCCATACCATAGCTGGCGTGGAAAAAAATCCATATTTATCCATAAGTGACTCGTTATAGTCGATTTTTTCATGTAAAGATTTTGATATATTTTGCGTAACAACTAATCGCTCTTTACCTTTCTTTTTATTGTAGTCATTAAATACTTTAGCAGGATCACTTGAGTTAAGTATGGTGGCAATCTGCCCTCGACTTTCTTCTCGAATTACACCAACTTGTATATGTCGAAGTTGAACTTTTCCCGAGTTTACCCATGGTCGTGCAGCTTCCCAAAATTGATGGCAATATGGGCAGTTAGGATCTGAAAATACATAAACAACGCGTGCTGCTGTATTTTCACCATCTTGAATCCAAGTCGACTTTTCAATGCTCTTCCATACATCATCTAATACGGCGTCTTTGACATGTGTATTTAATGCTTCAATAGAAATATTTTCACCTTGAGCATTATATAAATCACCCATAATGTAATATTTCTGATCATTAGAAATAAAAACCGTGCCTGGATGTTGGTTCATATGCCCTGCCCATCCTGTCATACCTGCTGGTGCTGGAATTTCTTTTACAAACTCAAAGCCCTCTGCTGAAATCTGCTTTTTTAAATCCGCATAACTGACGCTACTTATTAAAAATACGCTAGACAACAATATTAATTTATTTATATCTTTCATAACCTTTAGCTCTACTCAGCTGTCATTTTAATTAAATATTCTTGCATTTTTGCAGCGCTTAACTCACCCATATGTCTATCCACCAATTTACCTTTTTCATCGTAAAACAATGTAGTTGGCAAGCCAAAACTATTGCTCTGCTTGGGCATTTCCCCATTTACATCAAGTCTGACATTTTTAAAGTTGAAGCTGTGTTTTTGTAAATAGTTTTGAACCGTTGTGATATCTTCACCTTGATTGAGCATCACAAAATGAATATTGGGATGAGCCTTTTGTGCTTGAAAAAGTATTAGCATCTCTCTATGACATGGCGGGCACCAACTCGCCCACAAATTAACGACTGTAGGCTGACCCAAAAAATCTGTGAAATACCCTTCATTCTTATTTTCACTATGATCAGTTGGGAGTATCTGAAAACTTAGATCAGGATAAAAACTTTCAACCTTGTATTGAGTTTTTATCATTACGCCAATCGCTACCCAAAATAAAAACACCCCAACTAAAATGATCTTCATTTTTGTTCGTAAGCTTCGATTGAGAATGATATAGCTTAGCCCACCGAAGAATAATCCACTCCATAAGCTAAATCCTTTATCTTGGATTTTGAGTATATCTAAAGGATTTGCAATATAAGTCTCCCAATAGAACATAACAAAGATGACTCTAGCGGCAACTGCTCCAATAATGATGCTTGTCCACACTGAATCTTTACTGATTTTGACTTGGGTATCTGTCCATTTATAGTGATGACCTAAAACATTGATCAGGATACTGATGAACAGTATCCCACTGAATAGAATCAATAAAACCCATAGAAACATGAGTGATCCAAGTTGAATCCCATCAAATGAAATCATTACTGAACCATCCCGACAGATTGTTCCTGCAATCGATTTAATAACTGTGTTGCAGTAAAAGTTCCAGTCAAGCGCAGATCACGTATTTCATCATGTTGCGTATTTAAAAAAATAAATGTTGGCGGACCTAAAATTTGCCATTTTTTTAACAGTTCATCTTGGCTTGGTTCAAAATGAGTGAGATCTAATTTAATTAAAACCAACTCATTGAGTTTGGCTTGAACATCTTCACGCGGAAGTACCTCTTTTTCAATCGGTTGACATGCAACACACCAATCTGCGTAAACATCAATTACTACGGCTTTACCTTGATTTGCGTTCAAAACATTTGAAAGCTGCGCGGCAGAGTTGACTTTATGCCATGTATGTAATGTTTTGGCCTGCGTTACAAGTGAGTGCGTATACCCTCGCTGCACATAATTCACTCCTAAAAACATCATGCCAAGACTGAATAATATGATGATGCTTTTAACCACTATTTTTTCGACATAAGGTCGCATTTTCCAGAGTAAATATACAGCGAATCCAAGAAGTAAAAGACCCATCAGAATTTGATAAATACTGGTTGGAATAAGTGGCCGTGCAAAATAAATGGCCACAAGCAACATCACGAAGCCAAAACAGACCTTGAGTCGATCCATCCATACCCCAGGTTTAGGTAAAAAATGCGTCCCGAAAACTGCCGCAATAAAAAGCGGCAAACCAATCCCAATGCCCAAAACAAAAAGAAAAGTCGACCCTAATAAAGGTTGGTTCATCTGTGAGACAAATATCAATGCTCCAGCCAACGGAGCACTCATGCAGGGTCCAACTATCAGTGCAGAAATCATCCCCATGAGTCCTGCACCGATCAATGTTCCGCCTTTTTGTTTTTGTTGCCAAAGATCTAAGCGTTGTAACATTCCTTGAGGTAAAGAGATTTGAAATGCACCAAAAAGATTAAGGGCAAAAATAATAAACAGGAGACTAAAAATACTGATGAAGATCGGACTTTGAAACCAACGCTGAAAACTATAGCCCAGTTGAGAAACAACGAATCCCATTAACGCATAAACGATAGCCATCCCTGTGACAAAAATAAAAGCTATTATCGCGGCACGATAACCTCTGTGATTTTGCACAAGAATGCCTGATAAAATCGGAATTAAGGGCAATGAACAAGGCAAGAATGCCAACAATATTCCAAGTCCTAAAAACACCAATAAATTAAGCCATACACTTTGTTGAGAGAGCAAATTTAAAAAAAATTGATCGTTGTTCCATACACTCGAAAAGCTGGCTGGCCTGTTCAAATTTTCTTTAGATAAATTTGCATCTAGCGTGGATTGATCCTCACTGATTAAATTATTTTCCCCAAATTCGGTTTTATCTAACTCAAGCGCAGAAGCGTTAAAATTTTTACGATCTGAGACTGTATTATTATCCTTTGAAATGAGTTGTGTTTCTGTTTTTGGTGAAGCATTTTCTTGTGCATCTCGAGTATTTACAACTCCATTAGATGCCGCTGAAATTTCTTTGAGATTTAAAACTTTCTTAGCTTGTGTAGTTTGCTGCGCTGGGAATAAACCTGTGCTGTCAGTTGTTATCGTTGTTCTTTGAATCGGATAACATAAACCACTTTCAGCACATCCTTGCCATTGAATCTTAAATTCTTGATTTGGTTTGACTGGAATATTGCTGATTACATCCTGATAATGCACTTGGGTCATACCAAAGTTTGGATCATCTTTCTCTTTTGGGCGTGGTAGAGATAACTTTACAGGACCTTGAATGTCTGAAACTTTGATTTGATCATGATAGAGATAGTAACCATCTGCGATCTTCCATTTTAGTTCAGCTTGATGATGACTGACTGATACTGCCTCAAATTGAAATGCTTGATCTGGTGGTAGAAAATCTGCAAATGCAAAATTACTCACCAAAGAGCCAAGCAATAAACTACCCTTAAACCACTTATTCATATTGACTGTATCAGTTCCTGTCTAGTCGTTCAAAGTTCAAAGAATGAATTAAGAAAGCGTGATAAAACAAATGCCGCTTCAACGCCCATCGTCACTCGAGATCGCTCATACATTTGTACTCGCCCTAACATGAACTTTATATCGCAAAAAATCTCATTATTCCGTTGGAATTCTTTAAATATTTCTGTTGATCACCTTGGCACAGCGTTTGTGATTGAGACTTTACTCGAACCACCAAAGAAACCCTCATTTGATTCACCGAGTACTCAACATCAAGATTAATCATTCTTTCAAAATACGATGCGATTGAATGACGAGTACTGAAAACTCAAGTTCAGGTTAAACATCTTTGAAATTGAACGAATTGATACTTATATTGACTGAAGACAAAATAAGTTTAGATGAATTTATTTTAAAGTGTTCTGTTGTATCGATTGGCTAGGATAAGCAGCATGCGCATATTAATGATGCTCAGACCTTGTCAAAAATCAAACAGGCCTTATAACACTGTGATCAAAAAAATTCGTGGTTAAAAAATCATATAATTAGTCCACCCAAATTTAATTAAAATACCCAACGATAATATGTGTGAATTAAATCACAAAATACACCAAATCAACATGTAAGAAAAACTTCACAATATAAGAATTAATTTTTAATAACTTTGAATGAAATTCCAACATATTTCGTTATGAGTTATTTATCAATATTCAACTAAAATAGTGAGAATTTATTCTCATATTAAATTAAATTTAAAAACAGAATCACATTTAAACATTTAAAGAAAACAATAATAAAACATAAAATACTGATTTATATATACTATTAATTTTAATAAATATTAATCCAATCACCAATAATATAATAAAAATATAATAAAATACAAAATATATATAAATTTAATAATTTATCTAAATAATAAAATAACAAATAAAAAAATATTATTGTGACTCAAATCTCATTATAAACACTATGATATTAATCCGTTCAAATTAATAATTAAAATAATGTTTGTTTAATTAATCTAAATATTGAACAATAATTAAACACGAAATCTAGCTATTAAAAATCAAGCCAGATCTCAAATAATATCCCATCATTAAGGTGTAATTATGAAATCCTTCGCGTTTGGTATTATAAGTTCAATTGCATTAATCTCGACTGGCTGTGTTTCAACCACATCATTAGGCACTGTAGCTTCCGAACGCAAACAACTCATGATTATTCCGGAATCAGCTTGGAATAAAATTTCAAACCGTAGCTATAATAAATTTGAAAAGAAAGCGAAAACTAAGTCTTTATATCTTGAAGATCCACGATTAAATCAAATTTTGGCACGTTTAATCCCACATGCTAATCAATATTTACGTGAAGGTCGTCAACCAATTCAATGGCGAATTAACGGTGTGCTCAGCAGCAAACCGAATGCCCAATCCTTTCAAAGTGGGCAAATTGTAGTTAATTCGGCTGTATATATGTTTGAAAACTTATCTGATGACGAGTTAGCCACCCTAATTGCGCATGAAATGGCACACATTATCCGTAATCATAGTCGTGAAAAGGCTTCTCGTTTCGCAGCAATGAATTTGGGTCTAATGGGTGCAACCATGGGAACTGGGGCTGCCATCGGGCTTGCAAGTGGTTTATCAGGCAATCAAACCAATATGTCTCATCGCCGTCATCTAGAAGAAGAAGCTGATTTGATTGGTTTAGATTTGATGGTGAGAGCGGGCTACAATCACAATGCAGCACTCTCATTTTGGGATAAATTCGAAGCAAATCTCAACAAACGTAAAATGAATAAAGATCAATCAACTTTGTTTGCAAGTCATCCGAGCAATGACCAACGTAAAGCATTCTTAACTGAACAAGTCATGCAGATCGAGATGTATCAAAAGGATGTCAACCTTACTGCATTACGATAATTTAGTATAAATAATAAAGCCCAACGCTATGTTGGGCTTTCTCATTTATGGATCAACAAATAAATCGACCATCAATTCCTCATCTGATGGCTCAACTCGATATTTTTCGAAATCAGTTTCACCTTTCTCTCTTAATATCTCTTCATCGATCATCATACGACCCGTGATCGAACGTTTCTCACTCGTCAAGATTGCATACGCTGCATCAGCCATGATTGCTGGTGTCCGAGCCTTGCTAAATAACTCACGTCCACCGAGAGAAAACTCAATCGCTGCAGTTGCAATAATGGTTCTAGGCCACAAGGCATTAACACTTATTCCATAACGTTCGAATTCTTGATTCATTCCCATGGTCAACATACTCATGCCATATTTACTGATGGTGTAAGGAGAATGAACCGCAAACCACGTTTCTTTTAAATTTAAAGGTGGAGAGAGACTAAGAATGTGTGGATTTTGACTTTGTTTTAAATAAGGCAAGGCAGCTTGACTACAGACCATAACGGCGCGAGTATTAACTTGATACATAAGATCAAAACGATTTGGATCAAGCGTTTCAACCCCACTCAAATTAATCGCACCAGCATTATTAATGAGGACATCTATCCCACCAAAATGTTCAGCAGCCTGTTTCATTGCGGCTGCGACAGCATCTTGATCTCGTACATCAAGTTGGATCGCTAATGCTCTCCCACCAGCTGCTTCTATTTCTTTTGCAACAGAATGAATCGTACCACTGAGTTTCGAATGTACAGTGCTCGTTTTTGCAGCAACCACAATATTTGCACCATCTTTTGCAGCTTTAAGTGCAATCTCACGACCGATACCTCTGCTTGCACCTGTAATGAACAGTGTTTTTCCTTGTAGTGACATAATCCCTCTGTGTTATTTTGTTTTTGAGTTTTCAATGTACAAAAAAAAAGCACTTATGCAAAATTTCTTTATGAACCTCTAAGTCGTAGAAGCATACATTTTGCAATTACAAAATTAGAATTATTTTGATAGCATGCTAAAAAACATAAATAACATTCTGTTTTTATTAATTTTTCAAAAACCAACTATAGTTGCATTTTGTGCCAAAAAATCAACTTTGATTTTCAATCTTATTTTGTGTGAATTTAAAAAAGTGAAAATCGCGCTCATACGCCTATTATTATGCTGAGATAAAAAAAAGCCCAAGGAGGAGTACAATCTTTGGGCTTAGTAAACTGAATATTTACATTAAAATAATATACCTAATTGATATAAAATAGAAAGCACTAATTTATTTTTTTAATATTATTTTAAAAATATTTTTATAATCAACAATATAATTAGATTAAGAAGTATAATTTTCTAAGATTTAACTTTGTCTATCTCGTATCAACTGCGTTGATGCAATATTTTCGTAAATTGTTTGCTGCAATTGATCTCTGAATTCAATCAAATCTTGTTCTGTTTTGATATTTGAGATTGATTGTCGTGGTAAAAAATTGAAATAGAATGGGACTCTTTTAGGAATAATATTTTTGGGTATTGAAGGCAAGACATCACCTTGACGGAGTAATTTTCCAATTTTAGGAACAGCTAAAAGCTTTTTAAACCACTTTTTTTCAAGTAAATAATTTGCATCAAGTGCCAAATCGAATACTTCATCACCACCTACAGCTACAAAAGGTGCAATGTCGTAGTCAAATTCTTGAGCTAACTTTAAGAATCCGTAGCGCTCTTTCCATATGAGTTGATATTCTTCCCCTTTGCGCTTTACTACCTCACGCCCACCACCTGGAAACACTAGGATAGAGTATCCTTGTTGCATTGCATCTCTGGCGTATTCTCTTAGACCCTCAATTGCACCCATTTTATGAACCATATCTTTCCAATACGGTATTTTGAAATGAATGTGATCACCTAAACTCACAATTTTAATTTTGTGCTCTGTATATAGATAATCAATCAATATTGGCGTATCAAATACACCATAAATTGTATGATTACCCACATACATGGCAGGTCGATTAGCATTGAGATGTTCAACACCAAGAAAGGTCGGTTTAAAATAAAAACGTTGCAACAAACTACCATATCGGATCATTTTAGAATGGTGTTGGATTTGCAATGCTTTATTTTCCATTGAACATCTCTTTATCTAATTAAGCTACTCGCTTCTGAACCAGTATTGAACCAACAGAATAACCTGCGCCAAATGAACATAATACACCGTATTCACCATCATTCACTTGATCTGCAGTTCGGTGTAACGCAATGATGACACCAGCTGAAGAAGTGTTTGCAAACTCGTCTAAAATGATTGGAACTAAGTCTGGATCTGCTTCAGCAGCAGCTTTACCCACAACCAGCTTTAAAATTAACTCGTTCATGCTGGCATTGGCTTGATGTAACCAGAAACGTTTAACATTCGTCGGTTCGATTTGGTTTTTCTCAAGTTGCTTTGTAATCATTTTCGCAACCAATGGGCATACTTCTTTAAACACTTTACGGCCATCTTGACGGAAGCGTTTATCATCCGCGTTGGTTGTTTCACTTGGATTCAAGAAACCAAAATTATTACGAATGTTATTAGAGAATTGCGTAAACAATTGCGTATCTAAAATTTCGAATCCAGTTTTAGAATCTGTATCTTCAATAATTGAAGCTGTCGCTACATCACCAAAAATGAAATGACAATCACGTGAACGATAATCTGTATGACCTGATGTGATTTCCACATTGACCAAGAGCACACGACGAGCACCAGACTTGATCGCATCATAAGCTTGTTTTAAGCCAAATGTTGCAGCAGAACAAGCAACATTCATATCATAAGCATAACCTTGAATGCCTAATGCAGTTTGAATTTCAATAGAAACCGCAGGATATGCACGTTGCATATTTGAACAAGCCAATATTACAACATCAATGTCTTCAGCAGTTACACCGGCATTTTCCATTGCTTGTTTTGAAGCGATCACACCCCACTCAGCTTGAAGTGAAATTTCATCATCTGATCGTTCTGCTAAGTTTGGACGTAAACGATTAGGATCTAATACGCCTTCCTTCTCTACAACATAACGTGCTTTAACACCTGAAGCCTTCTCAATAAATTCTGCACTTGAACCACGGCGTGCTTCGATTTCGCCCGCAGCAATTTTTTCAGCATTCTCTTGATTAAACTTTTCTACATAAGCATTTAAACTTTCAACCAATTCTTCATTGGTGATGACATGTTCAGGATGGAATAAGCCAGTGCCTGTAATACGAATGCCCATGCAAAACTCCTTTTTTGAGTAACTCAATATTTCAAATTAAAGCTATATTAACTGATTCCGAGACGTTCCCATACTTTTTGAATACGGTTTGGCGAAATTGGCATCTTGGTTTTCATCGGTTGAGAGAATAATGAGATTCTCAGTTCTTCAACCATAAAATATAGCTCTTTCAATTTTTGATCATTTTTATATTTAAATAATTTATCCATCCAAGGATCGACTTGAGCAATCGCATCATCATCTCGTTTGAGATTATGAGGCAAACGATCAATCCTAATCAATAAAGCTTTAAGATAGCGTGGAAATTCAATCCACACATCTACAGATTTACTATAAGCAAAATCCGCTAGACTCATCAGATCAAGTTGATCTTCAATATCATCGATATTTTTACCAAATACATTGGCATCAATCATCATCAACTCGCGTCGAATTTGTTGCCATTGTACATAAATGTCATTAAAGGCAGCCAAGACCTTTTGACCATGCGTCAGGAAAGACTGCTTGACAGCCTGCAGAATTGTTTGGAAATCTTGCGCATCTACAGGCTCTTTTTCTAAAGCCATTTGCAATGTTGCGTAAACTAACATTTGTTCTAACTGAGCTTTATCACCCAAAGGGGAATAGGCTAATGCGAGTGGTTTAGAAATTTGTTTTTTAAGCTGTCGAATCAAATCACCTAGCTGCATATGAATCAGGCGAATAATACCAGCACGATGATGGCGTATTGCTTCGTGCTGATCATTAAACGTTTGAATGACAACACCTGACTCATCCTTTTGCTCAAGCTTAGAAAATTCCTTGCTTGGTACAAGTGCTTGATATTGTTTGACGACGACACCTGTGACTTTTTGCGATGCTTCAAACACAAAATGCTCAGGGAAAGTTTGATACTCACCTTTTAACTGCTTGACTGGACTATGCGTTTCAGTACGACAGCGTGCTTTTAATTCAGATAAATCGCGACCTTGCTCAATCACTCGTCCTTTTTCATCGATGACTTTAATGAGCGGTAAAAGATATTGTTCAATTCGATCTACATTAAAATCTTTTTCAGTGATCTGTTCGCCTCTCAATTGAAAAGCTAAAAAACTAAAAATATGCTTTTGTAAATCTTGCGCATCTATTTTGGACATCAGTTTACGCGCAGTATCTGGTATAGGTACCAAGCCACGACGCTTATCTTTTGGAAGAGCTTTTAATAGTGCTTCAATCAAATCAAGACGCCAACCTGGAATGCCCCATGACCATAAGTTTTCATCTACTTGTGGCAGGGCCTGTAGTGGAATCTTGACCGTCGCACCATCTTCATCATGGCTTGGGTCAAATCGATAACTTGCCGCTAAACGAAGGTCCCCATTACGTAAGTAATCAGGAAACTGTTGGGTAGTTGGACGATCGTTAAGCCATAAAGCATCGTCATCGATGAACAAATAACGTGGATTTTGAGGCTCAACTGTTGCACGCCAATCTTCAAAACTACGCCGACTCGCTACATCTTCAGGCACTTTTGCAGCATAAAACTGATAAATCGTCTCTTCGTCTACCACCAAATCACGACGTCGCAATTTATCTTCTACTCGCTCAACCTCTTCTAGTTTAAGCAAGTTATGTTTTAAAAATGGTGGTGTAATCCCCAGATGACCCGTCGTTAAAGCATCGCGAAGGAAAATTTCATGCGCCGTAGTTTGATCGACCTTTTCATAATTGATTTGACGCTTAGGCTCAATAATCAAACCAAACAGTGAAATTTGATCATATGCGTTAACTACACCTGCTTTTTTCGACCAATGCGGTTCAAAGTAATGATGTTTAACTAAATCACGTGCAGCTAGCAAAATCCACTCAGGCTCAATTTTCGCCAGTGTTCGTAAATACACCTGAGAGGTTTCTACCATCTCAAATGCCATGACCCATGGTGTATTGGTTTTGTGTAAGGTCGATGCAGGAAATATACGTGCCTTTTGTTGACGCACTGCCATGAATACATTGCGTTCATCTGTTTTATTTGCAATGAATGACAATAGTCCCGTGAGTAAAGCTCTGTGAAGATTTTCGTAACTGGTTTTCTTTTCATTAAAAGAAAGCTTTAAGCCTTGAGCAAGATCAACCAGTTGCTCATGTGTTTTTTTCCATTCTCTCAAGCGTAACCAACTCAAGAAATGATTACGTGCAAATGTGCGACGCTTATTTTCACTCATCTCCCGATTTGCAACCAACGCATCCCATAATTTGAGATAGAACAGAAAGTCAGAGTCGGCTTCACGAAACAAGGCATGCTTCTGATCCGCTTGCATTTGTTTATCAGCAGGACGCTCTCTTGGATCCTGAACAGCTAACGCTGCCACGATAATCAATACTTCATTGAGCGCCCCAAAATGAGCACCCCCCAAAATCATACGTGCGAGTCTTGGATCAATTGGCATTTTTGCCATTTGTTGACCAATTTTGGTAAGAGAATCGCCTTTGCCTTGAAGTCCACCTTTATCTAAAGATGAGGCTGTTTTAGCCACAAGAGAAGGATTACTCTTTTCCGTCATCGCCCCGAGTTCAATCAGCAGTTTACGACCATCATTGACGAGACGATGATCAGGCGGTTCAATAAAGTCAAAATCTTCGAGTGTTCCAAGACCTAAACTCTGCATCTGCAAAATAACAGATGCCAAATTAGTACGTTTGATTTCAGGTTCAGTAAATTCGGGACGACTTAAAAAGTCTTCTTCTGAATACAGTCGAATACACACACCCGGTGCAATACGACCACAACGACCTTTACGCTGATTGGCTGCTGCTTGAGAAATCGCTTCAATCGGTAAACGCTGAACACGCGAACGGTAGTTATAACGAGAGATACGTGCAAAACCACTATCAATGACGTAACGTATGTTTGGAACGGTCAATGCAGTTTCCGCAACGTTGGTGGCAATAATGATACGCCGTCCACCACCTGCAGGATTAAAAATCTTTTGTTGTTCAGATAACGCTAGTCTCGCATACAAAGGTAGAACTTCTGTATGACGAGGTCCATGTTTGATTAAAGTTTCCTGTAGCTCACGAATCTCTTGTTCCGTACTGGCAAAAATCAAAATATCTGCGTGTTCAGGATGACCTTTTTCCTGTGCATCTTTGAAACATTCTTCAACAGCTGATACTACTGCGCGCGGTAGGTTTTCTTCAAAGTCATCAAACTCATCATCATCACTCCCTACAATACTCATTTCAGAGATCGGACGATAACGCACTTCTACAGGAAAACTACGACCTTCAACCTCAAAGATCGGTGCGTTATTGAAGTAACTTGAAAAACGATTAACGTCTAAAGTTGCAGATGTGATGATGACTTTAAGATCTTTACGACGTGGCAAGAGCTGTTTCAAATAGCCCATGATGAAGTCAATATTGAGCGAGCGCTCATGTGCTTCATCAATAATAATGGTGTCATATTTGGTTAAGAAACGATCATGAGCCAATTCAGCCAGCAAAATACCATCTGTCATTAAACGAACGATAGAGTCCTGTGAACCCTGTTCGTTAAACCTTACTTTAAATGAAATAGACTCACCGAGTTTTTCACCCACCTCTTCTGCAATACGTTGCGATACACTGCGCGCAGCTAATCGTCGTGGCTGGGTATGACCAATTAACCCTGTTAAACCACGCCCCGCAAGCATGGCTATCTGAGGAAGCTGAGTTGTTTTACCTGAACCTGTTTCACCCGCAACGATAATGACCTGATGTTTTTGAATGGCCTCAATCAATTTGTCTGCATATTGGGTAACAGGTAAATCTTGATTAAGTTTGATATTAGGAATGCGTTGAATACGCTGTTGTACTTTTAAATTTGATTTTTCAAAAAGTTCTTGATATTGCTTTTCATTGGCATCTTTTCCTTTGCGTAGTCGATTTAAACGATGAAGATCTCGTGCCATCACCATTTGTTCTACATTTAACCCTATCGTCGCCAAGTTTTAGCCCTATACCAATTACGAAACGCTTTATTCTACTCATTTTCAAAGATTATCCCAAATCTGAATCGGACTATTTTTTTAGATTAAATGAGAATATAAAGCTTAAAATGATCTTAAGTTGAAATAGAAACATGTCAGCCGCGTTATGTGACAATTCATACAATTTTTGAAATTTTCATGTAGCTTTTTATATTTTTGAAAAACTAAATCCAAAATAATGATGGTTTTTTTAATATTTACCCTTGAATTTTCACTTCAGTGTCTTCATGTTGGTAGGCATGTGAAATTTTCTCATCCTGTCACGAATACATCATTTTGATGTGTTACAAGGAAGACAGATGACAAACTTAAATGGCAATCAATTTACATAATTCGGTTTTTCCGATTTTTGTAATGTAAAAATACCATTTCAGCACAGAACGAAAGTTCGATACTCTAATTGAAAATTAAAGACTAACCTCAATCATGGAGACAATGATGAGCTTAATTAATACTGAAGTTAAACCATTCGCAGCTACAGCTTACCACAACGGTCAATTTGTAGACGTGACTGAAGCTGATCTTAAAGGCAAATGGTCTGTAGTATTTTTCTACCCTGCTGACTTCACTTTCGTTTGCCCAACTGAACTTGGTGACCTTGCTGACAACTACGCTGAATTCCAAAAATTAGGCGTGGAAATCTACGGTGTTTCTACTGACACTCACTTCACTCACAAAGCTTGGCACGACACTTCTGACGTAATTGGTAAAATCCAATACCCATTAATCGGCGATCCAACTTGGACTCTTTCTAAAAACTTCGAAGTTCTAATCGAATCTGCTGGTCTTGCTGACCGTGGTACTTTCGTAATCGACCCAGAAGGTAAAATCCAAATCGTTGAAATTAACGCTGGTGGTATCGGTCGTGATGCTCAAGAACTTCTTCGTAAAGTTAAAGCAGCTCAATACGTTCACGCTCACCCAGGCGAAGTTTGCCCTGCTAAATGGAAAGAAGGCGATGCAACTCTTGCTCCTTCAATCGATCTAGTTGGTAAAATCTAATTCATTAGATAGCACTAAAAAAACCACGCTTTGCGTGGTTTTTTTGTGTTCAATCCATCAAATTCTCAATCACCATCAATTCCGCGTAATCATCAATAATCCACACCCAATATTCAGCGTCATCGTGCAAAAATCAGGATCAGCCTTAACATCCTTTAAAAAACTTTGTATTTCAGCAGCATGGGAAATCACTTTATCTACAAGTATTACGCCATGTTCAGGATGTAGTACCTTTTTTAAATATTGCCAATAATCAGGATATGCATGTCGATTCGCATCTAAGATAATTAAGTCATACACATCGCCTTCATTAATTAATAAATCAATTGCATCACTGCTGATAAAATCAATAAGGTGATCTAAACTAAACTGTTTGGCGTACTGAGTCGCAAGTGCTGTTCTTTTTGAGTTTATATCAACCGTCGTCACTCGACCCTGATGATCCGAAACCGACTCCGCCATCCATAATGTTAAATATCCTGTCGAAGTTCCTATTTCAAGAATTCGTTTAGAGGTCTGGATCTTAATAAGCATCGAAATATAATGGGCAGATTCTGGTTTTATATTTCGATATCTCAGATCGCGATCAGTTTGATATGCATCATGTTGAATTAACTGCTGATATAAACTTTGCATTTGACTTAGAAATTCAGCATTCATGACATATTCTCATTGAATCGATTTCTATAAACTAATCAAAGATAAAGTCTTTACTATGACAATCATCATAATTTTTGAATCAATTTAAAACGTTCAATTTCACGATCATCATCCTCTAGATAAATGCTTTCTGTAAACATCGCTAATGGCCTTACCCATATTGAATAATCTCCATAAAGGCATTGATAGACCACAAGCTTTTCTTGAGTTTCACTATGCGTCGCTACATGAAGGACTTGATAAAGTTGTCCTTTATAGTGTTTATAAATGCCTCTCTCTAAGGTCATAATTGGTCCTCGCTCATATCTATTAAAATAATTTTAATGTAAATATCTGAATTCGAATTGCTTTTATACTTGAAAATTCAAGTTTTAACTCAATACTTTCATACATCTACACCAAAGACTTTGATTAAATTCATTTTTCCGATTGAATTTATAAAAACAAACTGTTTTATCTATTCAATCAATTGTCTTAGTATACCTGTATCGAATGAATTATTACTCCTTTGGAGACGTTAGCAATGTTAGATCAAAATACTTCAGCTCAATTAAAAACGCTTTTAGAACGCCTTGAAGGTCCAATCGAATTGGTTGCGACTTTAAATGATTCAGACAAATCTGCAAAAATCAAAGAA
>NZ_JBWYJA010000019.1:0-18631 GCF_056780035.1 Acinetobacter sp. ANC_7503
CATGGCTGCCATCGATGCGTTGTAGGAAGACTTGGCTATTCAGTTGTGAATGACTGAATTGGATGTGGAGGGCTCTGTTTTGGGCGGTTAGGCCGAGCTGTTCCAATGCCGAAAAGATGTTGGCAAGCATGGTTATTATCTGTCTTTTATAATTTAATAAAGCTAAAGAATTTCTTAATATTTAATCAAAAAAAATACGATTTACCTAGTCTTGGTTACATAAATGAACTTTAAAAAATGTAAAAAAATCGGCAATAAAATTGCCGATTTTTATTTCTTCTTACGATGAGATTTATTCTGTTAGCATTAAATCTGCACTCATACCAACCGTATTGTAACCAGCATCTACATATAAAATTTCGCCAGTAATACCATTTGCCCATGGTGAACACAAGAACAATGCCGCATTACCTACATCTTCAATCGTGACATTACGCTTTAAAGGTGCAACCTTTTCATTCAGATCAAGCATCTTACGGAAAGACTTGATACCTGAAGCCGCAAGCGTACGAATTGGACCAGCTGAAATCGCATTTACACGAATTCCTTCAGCACCCAAACTTGAAGCCAAGTAACGAACGCCAGCCTCTAAAGATGCTTTCGCCAATCCCATAACATTATAGTTTGGCATCACACGCTCTGAACCTTGGTAAGTGAGTGTGAGCAAACAGCCCTGACGAGCAGTTAAAAGTGGTTTTGCTGCACGAGCCATGGCAATAAAGCTATAGGCACTGATGTCATGCGCGATTTTAAAACCTTCACGATCAGTAACTTCAGTAAAATCACCATCTAAAGTATGTGCTGGTGCAAAACCAATTGAATGCACTACGCCATCCAAACCATCCCAATGTTTTGCTAATTCAGCAAATGCCTGTTCGATTTCAGCATCAACAGCAACATCACATGGAAAAACTAGTTTTGAACCAAACTGTTCAGCAAAGTCATCAACACGCTTCTTCATTTTTTCATTAGGATAGGTAAATGCCAATTCTGCACCTTCACGGTGTAAAGCTTCTGCAACACCGAATGCAATCGACAATTTACTCGCAACACCCGCGATTAAAAAACGTTTACCTGCTAATAGTCCTTGTGCCATGTGACTCTCACTCAAATTAATTTTCATGCATGATGCCAAGTCTAGAGCATTTACGAAATTGCATAATGCATCTTTTTTCAAAAAATTGTTAAACCGAATTAGACGCTAAAAAAAGATCAGACATCAGTCTGATCTTTTTACACGCCTTAGCTGAACTGCATTAGTCATTACTAGACAGTAGACCAATTAAACGCAAAAAAGAGAAATACATCCAAACTAAAGTGGCTAACAAGGCAATACCGCATAACCATTCCATCGCTTTAGGCGCGTATTGAGCTGCGGCATTTTCAATCAAGTCGAAATCTAAAATTAGATTTAATGATGCAATAATGGCCACAAAAGCTGCAAATCCTAAACCTAGCCAATTATTATCAAATATATATGGAATGCTCGAACCAAAAGCTAAACTCATAATAAATTGGAGAACAAATACAATCGCAATCGCAATGGTGGCTGACAACACAACCGCTTTAAATTTCTCAGTCGCACGAATAATTTGAAACCGATAAAGCGCGAACATCACCAAAGTCGTGACAAATGTTGCGAGCAAGGCCTTTAAAGGAACTCCAGGGTATTTCAGTTGAAATATGACTGAAATACCCCCTAAAAAAGCACCTTGAAATAAAGCATATGGAATAGCTAAAGTTCGAGCAGTATTCGGCTTAAAAGTAGTAATGAGTGCCAGAATGAATCCACCAATCGCCCCCACCATCGCACTAGCATAGGCGAGTGATACATTTAAAGTCATAAAACTATAAATAAACAGCGCGATACCCACCGCTGCCGAAATCACAGTTAATACAACAGATTTCTGAATCGCACCTTGAATGGTCATGGGTTGTTGATAATTGGATACCGTCTCTACACGGGTTAAAATCGGATTACTACTTTGCATAACTTAGTCTCTGTTATCATTCTTAAATTTTCACTATTCTGAGATCTATCAGCATAAAAATCAGTTTATTTTTTGCTATCAACTTTTAAACATTTTAATTAATACTTTGTTCTTTCGATCATTTATAAAATCTATAAAAAAAGAGGCCTTAGCCCCTTTTCTAAAATTTCAACAGAACTTTTTAATTATTTGAGATGAAAAAATATTGACGGTAATACTTCAATTCAGCAATTGAGTCGCGAATATCATCCATCGCAAGATGAGAAGCATTTTTCTTTAAACCACTCATAATTTCTGGGCGCCAGCGTTTTGCTAACTCTTTAACAGAAGACACATCCAAATTACGGTAATGGAAGAACTGCTCAAGCTCTGGCATTAAACGATGTAAGAAACGGCGATCTTGGCAAATTGAGTTTCCACACATTGGAGATGATTTTGGATTGACCCATTTTTTTAAGAATTCAAGTGTTTGTTGCTCAGCATCTTGCGCAGTTAACTTACTACGGCGTACGCGTTCAATAAGTCCAGATTGCCCGTGCTGACGTGTATTCCACTCATCCATCGCATTTAAAATAATATCTGACTGATGTACAGCTAACACTGGGCCTTCAGCAAGGATATTTAAATGATCATCTGTAATAATCGTTGCAATTTCAATAATTTGATCATTGTCTGTATCTAACCCTGTCATTTCAAGGTCGATCCAAATTAAGCGGGTATCTGGGGTGCTGCTCATAAAGTGCAATCTTATTGGGCTAAATTAAAGATGGATAGTAGCAAATTATTCCGATCTTGGCTGTAAATCCATGGCTCATCATGCTATTTTTGCCATCTAAATTTCAAGGTTTTTTAGGTTGTGAATGGCTTTAATTCGTAAGCGTCGTTTGACAGAGCAACAACAACGTCGTATTCAGAAACAACATCAAACACGTCAAGAAGAAATCGACACGTCTCACGACTTAGAAGGCTTAGTGGTCCAACACTATGGTCGACAACTCGAAGTACAAGCCCTCTCCTTGCCTGATCAACATCCAATAAAACCAGATACCAAAGAAGGTGAGCCAGAACCTTTTTGGAAACCTATTGAATTGAATAGCGTTTGGCGCTGTCATACCCGTACCAATTTAGAATTATTGGTTACAGGTGATCGCGTAAAATGGCAAGCAGATCCAAATACTGGCTTAGGTATTATCACAGCGATTCAACCGCGACAATCCTTGTTGACTCGCCCAGATCGTTATCACAAAGTAAAACCAGTAGCTGCAAATATCAGCCTGATCGTCATTGTGATTGCACCGTTACCAGAACCTGCACCAACCCTAATTGATCGTTATTTGGTTGCATGTGAAGATGCCAATATTCCAGCTTTATTAGTATTAAACAAATGTGATTTACTGAAAGAAAATGATCCAATTTTGCTGTTAGCAGAAGAATATCGTCAACTTGGTTATGATTTCATCCTGACCCAATCCAATGGTAATTTAGATGAGTTGATTCAACGTATTGACAACCAAACTGTTGCATTTGTAGGTCAATCAGGTGTTGGGAAAAGTACACTTATTAATGCCATCATTCCTGATGCTGATCAAAAAACCAATGTCATTTCAGAAAACTCCGCACTCGGTCAACATACTACGACCTCAACACGTTTAATTCGTTTTGGTGAAAATGGTGCTTTAATCGATTCCCCAGGTATTCGTGAATTTGGCTTATGGCATTTAGATCATGAGAAAATCGATGGTGGCTTTCCTGAAATTTCTGCACTCTTAGGACATTGTCAGTATCGCAATTGCACCCATACGCACGAAAAGCAATGTGCGCTTAAAGAAGGTGTCAAAAATGGTGATATTTTACAAAGACGTTTAGAAAGTTATCTACGTCTAATTGATGAGATTACTGAGGCGCAACAAAAAAATTAGTTTTCTTTAAGCACGCCCTTGAAGCGGTGATTTTGATCACCATATATATACGTTATACTCAACGCAGTTTTTAATTAGTCATTAGGTGATTTGTGGAACGTTGGTTCGAATTTATGGGGAATCACCCCTTTTTATTTGCAATTTTAGGGGCCCTTATTGTTTTGTTTTTCGTTTTTGAAGGACAACGTAGTGGTCGTAAAATTTCTCCACAATCGCTCGGAATTTTAGTGAAAGCTAAAAATGCGATGCTGATTGATTTGCGCGATGCTAAAGATTTCCGTGAAGGTCATATTAGCGGTAGTCGTAATATTCCATATAGTCAAATTGCTGCCAATGTTGAAGAATTAAAAGCTGCGGACCGTCCATTGGTATTCATTTGTAATTTAGGCCAAGTTGCAGGCTCTGCTTTACAACAAGTCGGTCATACAGATAGTTATCGTTTAGACGGTGGCATTAGTAACTGGAAAGCTCAAGGCTTACCTTTAGTAAAAAGCAAAAAAGCTTAAGGAGTTTGTAAAATGACAGCTCAAGTGACTGTATATTCAACAACGATGTGTCCTTATTGCGTACGTGCAAAGCAACTCCTTGAACGTAAAGGCATTGAGTACAAAGAAATTAATTTATCAAAAGAAGCACCTGAGGTTCGTGTTGAGTTAATGCAAAAAACCAACCATCGCACAGTGCCACAAATTTTCATTAAAGATCAATTCATCGGTGGTTTCGACCAACTTTATGCTTTAGAGCGTGAAGGTAAACTAGACGAATTATTGGCATAATCACTAAATCTAAGGAATTAAGAATGAGTGAAGAACAACAAGTTCAACCACAATTAGCATTAGAACGTATTTATACAAAAGACATTTCTTTTGAAGTTCCTGGTGCTGCGGTTTTTACAAAAGAATGGCAACCTGAGTTAAACATCAATCTTTCTTCATCAGCTGAAAAAGTAGATCCAACTCATTTTGAAGTTTCTTTAAAAGTGGTTGTACAAGCTGCGAATGCAGGTGAAACTGCATTTATCGTAGACGTAACACAATCAGGTATTTTCTTGATTGATGGCGTTGAAGATGAACGTCTTCCGTACATTCTTGGTGCTTATTGCCCTAATATTTTGTTCCCATTCCTTCGTGAAGCGGTGAACGATCTTGTAACTAAAGGTAGCTTCCCTCAATTACTTCTTACACCGATTAACTTCGATGCTGAGTTTGAGGCAAACATGCAACGCGCTCAAGCTGCAGCTGCTGAAGGTCAAGCTTAATCGTTTGATTAACTTCCCCCTTATAAAAAAGACCGCATTTGCGGTCTTTTTTATATCCTACATTTAAACAGGTCGTTTTTCTTGATGTAATGCATCATGGATAGCTTCAACCAATTGTTGTGCAATTTCTTGCTTTGAAGCTTTTTCAAGATCACGTTTTTCCATTTCATATTGTTCAGCAAAAAACACAGTCATCGCATTTTCATCTGAAGCAAAACCAATATCCGCTCTTGAAACATCATTGCATGCGATCATATCTAGTTTCTTAGCCACCAATTTACCTGCGGCATATTCTTCAACATTACGCGTTTCAGCTGCAAAACCGACCATAAATGGACGTTTGTCTTGCAAAGCTATCGTCGCCACGATATCAGGATTTTTAACAAGAGAGACAGCTAACTCATCACCAGCTTTTTTGATTTTATGTTCCGCAACTTCTGCAACACGATAATCCGCTACGGCAGCTGTCGCAATAAATACATCACATCCTGTTTCCAACTGATTCATGCTTAAATCAAGCATCTGTCTCGCTGAAGATACATTTAAACGCTTCACCCCATTCGGTGTATCTAAACTGACAGGACCCGCGATCAGTGTCACCTCAGCACCTGCTGAATAACATGCAGCAGCAATAGCAAACCCCATTTTTCCAGTGCTGTGGTTTGAAATATAACGCACTGGATCAATTGCCTCTCGAGTTGGACCTGCGGTAATCGTCACTTTTTTACCCGCCAGCAAGCCAAATTTTTCTGCAATTGCACGCTGCGCTTTATGGAAATATTCTCGTACCTGTTCAGCTAAATCTTCAGGCTCAGGCATACGTCCTAATCCAACATCGCCACACGCTTGAGAACCCGTCTCAGGCATAATGACATGCACACCATCCTCTACCAAACTACTTAAATTGCGCTGTGTTGCTTTAGCCGCCCACATTTGTTGATTCATGGCTGGTGCGATCCAAACAGGTGCTTTTGTTGCCAAATAGAGTGTACTGAGTAAATCATCCGCTAATCCACAAGCAAATTTGGCAATACTGTCACAACTGGCAGGAGCAACAAGTACCAAATCCGCCCATCGTGCTAATTCGATATGCCCCATTCCAGCTTCAGCTTCTGTATCTAGAAGTTCAGTATGCACTGGATTACCCGACAATGCTTGAAAGGTAAGCGGCGTAATAAAAGCTTGGGCACCTTGAGTCATTACAACTCGGACATTAAATCCGTAATCTTTAAGTCGGCGTACTAAGATGGCACTTTTATAAGCAGCAATACCACCAGTAACAGCAAGAATAATATTTTTATTGGAGAACACACTAAGATCAAAACTCAAGATCACGTCACCTTTTTATTGCAGTGGCGCTCACAATAGCATTAAATATTCTGCCACCCAAGATATACCTTGGTGAATATTCAAAAGTTAAAATAATTTAAAACAGTGAATAATAATGAATAATTCGATCAAACAATGGCCCGAACAAGAACGACCGCGAGAAAGATTACTCCGCCAAGGTGCTCATAGCCTCTCTGATGCAGAACTCCTCGCCATCTTTTTAAGATCAGGATCTCAACAACATTCTGCGGTCGAATTAGCAAGATTGATGTTGCAACATTTTGGAAGCTTAAATGCAGTGTTTGATGCATCGATAGACGAAATTCGCATGTTCCATGGCATGGGAGACACTAAATACTCTCAATTGATGGCTGTAAAAGAGCTTGGACGGCGTTACTTGCAACATCAATTGAACCAACAAATTGATTTAAGTCGCTCTGATTTAATTCAAGATTATCTTCGCTATGAACTTATTGGCGAATCTCAAGAGATTTTCGCGGTACTCTGTTTAGATGCAAGGCTCAGAAAAATTAATTTTAAAAAATTATTCTTTGGTTCTACTAACCACTGTGCAGTTTCAATTAATCAGTTTATTCGACATATCATCCACACTCAGGCGAGTGCTGTGATTATTGCACACAATCATCCTTTAGGAATTCCTCAGCCCTCAATTGACGATATCAATTTGACGAAATCTTTAAGTAGAGCTTGCAATTTAATTGAGGTTAAATTACTCGATCATGTCATCATTTCCACCGAAGGCAGCTACTCTTTTATGGAGCACCAACTGATCCGAGAATAAGTCTATAAATTACAGAATAAAATTGCTCGAAGTTTCCATTTTTTATCATTGACAATACTCGCTGAACTAGTGAAGATCATAGAAAAATGAAAGATTGATTTACATGATTGTTCGTGATCAAACCGATACGCTAAAACTATTATTTTCATGGCGTGGAACCATCTTACCGAAGGTATTACCTCCACTTGGAATCGTTATGCTGATTTCAGCAATCGTGGGGGGAATTGAATATATAAATCTCTATAGATTCCCTGAAATTCCTTTGGTTGGGTTTACACTGATCGGAGTAGTATTGTCGATTTTTTTAGGTTTCAAAAATTCGGCATGTTATGACCGTTGGTGGGAAGCGCGTAAATTATGGGGAAGCTTAATCGCCAATGCTCGACATTTCGATCGAGACTGCCGGATCTTGCCGCAAGGTCGTCGTGAACGTGTAATTCAGCATATGATTGTTTTTGCTAACGTACTGCGTGACCGTCTTCGTCATCAAACAGTCAGTCCCGATGCTTTGCATCAAACCAGTGGCATGAGCCCACAAGCTTTAACTCAACTTTACCAGCAAGCCAATGCACCACAATACACATTAAGTTTGATTCAATGGGAGTTGATGCAGTCACTGAAAGAAGGCGAAATTTCAGACATTATTTATACACAAATGAACCAACATGTAACTGAATTAAGTTTGGTTCAAACAGGCTGTGATCGTATTGCTACAACTCCTTTACCTTATGCTTATTCAGTACTCTTAAACCGTACCGTTTATTTTTTCTGTTTTATGCTCCCATTTAGTTTAGGCTCGGTGCTCGGTTTGGCGACGCCACTTTTAGTCGGTATTTTAGCATATACGTTTTTGGGGCTTGATGCGCTCAGCTCTGAAATAGAAGAGCCTTTTGGTACACAAAGTAATGATCTTCCACTCGATGCCATGGTTCGTACAATCGAGATTGAACTACTCGGGACTTTAGGAAAACCAACTCCTCCACCGATCCAAGCACAAGATCACAACTTACTTTGATTCATGACAACTGAATGTCTTATCGCCGCCTGAAATTCTCTTATCCGTTGTTATAAGAGAATTTCTATACAATAAAACTTTCCCAGATGCCAACCTGCCCCTCTTTCACTTGAGGGATATTCCCCAATTTTATCCATGGCATATTATCTCCATGGAAATCACTTCCAACTGATACTTTAAGCCCAAATTCGGCAATCATTCGGTCTACCATTTGTCGCGTCGAGGTAGGCTCAATCGCAGGTGGCAACTCAACTGCGTCGCCTCCGTAACGTGCAAATATTTCAATCAAATAACGAATGTTCGTCGCAGATAAATCATAACGGGTAGGATGTGCCAAAACAGCAAACCCTTGAGCCTCATGAATTACACGTATCGTTTCCTCCAGACCAAGTCCTTCAAACTGAACATAAGCTTTTTTACCTTCCTTGATATATTTGTCAAAAGCTTGTTGCGGACGTGAAACATGACCCTTCTCGACCAGCGTCTTCGCAATATGGGTTCGTGTCACACGATCAGGTATACCCTCGACCTTCGCAACCACATCCGCGTAAATATCCTCTCCAATAAGAGGCTTCAACAATTCACAGATGAGTTGAGCACGTTCAGCTCGAATTATCTTTTGTTGTTCTAGTAGCTTATGCAAAGGATAAGGTGATTGCATATTCAGTGCGACCACATGCACACCATAACTTTTTTTGGTCGAAGGTCTAGACCACTGACTTGAAATTTCCACACCTGAAATAATTTGAATTGGTTGATTTTTTGCAACTTTTTCAGCCAAAACCAAACCATCCATGCTATCGTGGTCAGTCAGTGCAAGGGTATGTATCCCTTTTTCGAGCGCAGCTTGAACCAGTAACTCTGGCGACAAAGTTCCATCAGAAATATTACTATGTGTGTGTAAATCTACGCCTTGCATCTTTTATACTAATCCATCCACCTGAACTGCATAGATACTTTAACATGAAAGCACTTTTAGACTTTGTGCCACTCATAATTTTCTTTTGGCTTTACAAAACTGTCGATCCCAAAGATAACAATCACCCTTTACTGCAATGGATCGGCTCTGCAGGTGGCGTCGATAATAACCATATTCTCGTTGCTACAACGGGCTTAATCATTTCTATGCTCGTGGTCTACGGTGCATTATTTGTCCGCCAAAAATTTCATCTCGATAAACAACAATGGATTGTTTTATTTATGACGGTGATTTTTGGTGGGATTACTCTCATGTTGAGTGATGATTTTTATATTCGTCTCAAAGCAGCGATCTTGAATTTTGTATTTGCTGGTGCTTTCTTAATTTCACCTTATTTTGGTAAAGACCGCAAACCTCTCATTCAACGCTTATTTGGTCCTATTTTAAATTTAACACCGCAGGGATGGAAAAATTTAAACTATGCTTGGGCCGCGATGTTTGTTGGTATGGCATCATTGCATATTTTCTTTGCTTTCGTGTTCATGGATGGAAAATATTGGGGTGAATTTACTGCTTTTGGTGACATGATTGTGATGTTTTCATTTATCATTATTCAATTCATCATTTTACGAAAACACTTTAAATCTGCAGAAGAATAATCGTGTTGAAAGAGGATATAGAGATTTCGCCATGCCCTTATTTGTAGTGACGTGTACCGACCAAGAAGGTACTGTTGAAAAACGCTTAGCAACACGCCCACAACACCTTGCACGCCTTGAAAAACTGGCTGAGGAAGGTCGCGTAATCGTCGCTGGCGCGATGCCAAAAGATCGTAATAACCCACAAGCTGGATTTTATGGCAGCACCCTTATTTTAGATTTTGAAAGCCGTGAAGCGTTAGATGAATGGTTAGCAGATGAGCCTTTTTTAAAAGAAGGTATTTATGCCAGCATTGACGTAAAACCTTTTAATAAAGCATTACCACATGAATAAGATGATGAATTTGACACGCTCTGCTCTTTTCATCAGTTTTGCATTGGTATCTTCAGCTTGGGCTGAACCCGCAGCAACTACTGCTGCACCAGCGAATCCAGCTGCACAGTCTCAGCCAGCAACAGCTACGCCTGCAAAGCCACTTACAGCTGAACAAATTGCACGAAATAAAGCGCTTCAAGAAGCAAAAGTAAAGGCTTTAGTCAAAGACCAAGCAACACGTCTCCAACAGCTTGAAAAAGCAAACCTAGAAGCTTTAGCACAGAATCAAGAATTACAACTAAAAAATGATAATTTAGGTGTACAAATTCAGGTGCTTCAAAGTGAACGTAGTGCTCAAATGTTTTTGTACGGTGCAGCAACAATGGCTGTCGGTATTTTTGTCGGCTTTATTATTGCCAGTTACATCTATACAAAACGACGTCGTCAGTGGTAAACCACTGACACGCTTTTCAAAGGTTTCAAATTTTGACTCAGGCCATTCAAACTGCTGATCTCGATTGGCAACTCGTTGATGGAATCGATATTCCAGTTTCTAAAATTTTCGGTGATGTTTATTTTTCAAAAGCCAATGGCCTTCTTGAAACTCGTCATGTCTTTATCAATGGTAATGATCTACATGAACGCCTATCGGACTTAAAACCATTTGAACATTTCACAGTCGGAGAAACTGGCTTCGGCACGGGTTTAAATATCCTCACTCTTTGGCAACTTTGGCAATCAATTCGTCCAAATAATCATAGTCAACTGCATGTCATTACGGTGGAAAAATTTCCACTGAGCAAGGCTGATCTGATCCGAGCTTTAAATGCTTGGCCTGAACTGAAACATTTATCAGATCAACTCATTGCCCAATATCCACTGCCGATTGCAGGATGCCACCGCCTTCATTTTCCAGATGAGCGTTTTAGTATTGATATTTGGTTAGGTGATGCACACGATGTTTTTCCAGCCATTGCCAAAACTAGCACTGTCAATGCATGGTTTTTAGATGGATTTGCTCCTGCCTGTAATCCAGATATGTGGGAAGAACAAGTTCTGAATCAAATTATTCGACTATCAGATATTGGAACTACTTTTGCCTCTTTCAGTGTTGCTGGCATCCTCAAAAGAGGATTAAAAAAACACGGCGTGAAAATTACACGCCCAAAAGGGTTCGGACACAAACGTGAAATGCTAAAGGGAGTTTTACTGCCTTTAGACGAAGAGGCTGAAAAAAGTGAACTCTCTCCCGAAGATTACCAATACAAACCACACTCAAGTTCTCAACGCCGTATAGGCATTGTAGGCGCTGGAATTGCGGGTTTAAGTTGTGCCTATGCCTTTGCATTAAGAGGTCACCGCGTCCGCCTATTTGACCACCATGAGCCATTAAGTGGCGCGTCAGGAAATCCTCTGGCTTTATTGAATCCCAAACTCTGCCCTATTGAACAAAGTGCCGATCATTTGATGACATTAGCATGGCAACATGCGATGAACCATTATTCAAAATTTAAAGCCTTTGACGAAGCACAAGTCCATCAAATCCCTCTTAAACACGTTGATGAACTTCTCGATCTTGCAAATCAATATCCAGAAAACATACTCGAAGCAAATTCTGCCGCTGAAAACAGCCTGTTCAACCAAGCATTCCTCACCCTGAAACAGGCTGGAACAATCAGACCGCATGATTTGGCTAAAGAAATTTTATCGAATGAACTGATCGAATTTCAGCAAGCGACAATCAAATCGTGGGACCGACTTGCCAATCATCAAGTCGGTATAACAGATCATGTTGGACAACAATATCAATTTGACCACGTGATTATTTGTTGTGCCCGTGAAAGTATGAATCTCTTTGATGATTTTCCAATTTTAAAACCGATACGTGGTCAAGTTAGCTGGTTTAATCATGTTTCATCTTCACAGTTCAAGAAACATGAAGCATATAGCTATGGTGGCTACTGTATGCCTTTAAATGATCATCAAATCATTTTAGGTGCTTCTTTTTACCCTAATCGAGATGATCAAGATGTTCTTGATGAAGATCATGAACATAACTACAGGTTACTTGCAGATCTCGCACCAGATATTGCTGCACAATTTCCTGACCATCATTCTTGGCATGGTAGAGCTTCTGTTCGTGCACAAAGTCAGGATTATTTTCCGCTTTTAGGTCAGGTTGAATCTGATACTGAGATTTATACACTCTCAGGTTTGGGCTCTAAAGGCTTTTTATTTGCTCCTTTGTGTGCTGAAATTCTAGTGGCTCAAATCTTAAAAACAGCATGCCCTGTATCTGAAACTTTACTCAATAAACTCAATGTTCATCGATTTAGAAAGAAAATAAGAATAAAGAAGCCATATTTTCAGGCTAAAACTCAATCACCATGATTTATTGAAACTAAAAAAGCGCCATAAGGCGCTTTTTTTCAACCATGATTAACCTTGCTCTAAAGGTAATCCTGCCTCACGAGCAGCACGAGTACCACCCATTAAGACCACATATTCACGTGAACTATCAAAGCCTTCTAATAGTTCTGCAGCACGTGGTGCTTTACTTCCGCCGCCACATAAAATGTAAATCGGTTGATCCGCTGCAACTTGAGTCAGACTATCTGCTGAAAGTGTGGAAATCGGTTGGTTCACCGCTCCTTTCACATGTGCTTCAGCATAAGCACTTGTATCACGTACATCCCAGATAATCGCGTCAGCTGGGAACTCAAATGTTGTAATTTCTTGTTTACGGATCATTGCGCACTCCTTTGATGTAAACAACACTTGGCAAATGAAGAAAACATCCCTAGCATCTCAGATATTCTTTCTATTTGTAAAGGTCTAAACTATGCCATCTTTCGATATTGTTTCAGAATTAGAGATTTTTGAAGTAAATCATGCAGTTCAAAACACACAAAAGGAAATCGGAACGCGTTTCGACTTCCGTGGTCAAGACGTTTCGATCGAATTAAACGAAAAAAATAAAGAAATTAAGATCTCGACTGAAAGTGACTTCCAATGTGAGCAAGTTTACAACATGCTGGAAAATCACTTTTATAAACGTAAAGTCGACGTTCAAGCACTAGATCCGCAAAAAATGACAGCATCTGGCAAAAATGTCATTCAAGTGATTAAACTTAAAGACGGTCTTGACTCTGATACAGCAAAAAAAATTAATAAAGCCATTAAAGAAAGTGGTATCAAAGTGCAATCTTCTATTCAGGGCGATAAAATCCGAGTCACTGACAAGAAGCGCGATACATTACAACAAGTTATGGCGTTCTTAAAAGAACAACAATTCGGTATCCCACTTCAATTTAACAACTTCAAAGACTAATCTCTTTGCTCCATCATAGGAACTGATCATGGCAAAAGGCAATCGTTTATCTAAGTTAGTAAAAGCGACATCTAAGTTTCCACAAGGTATCCGTAGTACTTTGTGGAGCAAAGCTTTTGGCCGTGTCGTTCCAATGGTGGGAACTGCCAAATTACGTTATCTTGAAGTTAGTCATGCTAAAGTTGTCGTTAAAATCGAAAACCATAAAGCAATGCAAAACCATATTGGTCAAGTACATGCATGCGCAATGGCGCTGATCGCTGAAACAGCTACAGGCTTTGTTACCGGCATGAATGTACCCGATACCTCAATCGTATTAATAAAAAGCTTAAAAGTAGATTTCAAACGCCCATCTAAAGGTGCGATGACCGCAGTCGCTACATTGACTGATGATCAACAAAAACAGATGCAAGAGTCTGAAAAAGGTGAAACCCTTGTCAAGGTGATCGTGACAGATGAATCTGGCGAAGAGCCAATTCAATGTGAAATGCTCTGGGCTTGGATTGCAAAATCTCAACTTAAGCAATAAAGCTCATGATCATATTGATCCTAAAAAAGTTTCCCTAATAAAAAATCCCAACGATGTTGGGATTTTTTGTGATTAGATGCTTAGAGATTCTTGAAACTTTTGTTTAACATCATCTGGAATCTGGCGTTTTGCCCCTTTCACATCCACCGCAACAAAAGTGAAAACTCCTTCTGTCACTCTTTTCGCTGGACGTGAAGAGTCATGACTATCCCATACTTCAATTTGCATTTGAATTGAGGTATTTCCGAGCTTTAAAATTTTAGTATAACAACTAATGACATCACCCACCTTAACAGGCACAAGGAATGTCATTTGATTAATTGCAATGGTTGCACAGCGACCTTTTGTATAACGCTCTGCATGAATAGCTCCAGCCAAATCCATTTGTGAAACAATCCAACCACCAAAAACATCCCCACTCCAGTTGGTATCTGCAGGCATAGCAATGGTTTGAAGGGATAATGTACCTTCTGGCTTAAGTTGAGAATCTGACACAGTCACTCCAAATATTGGCCTATTGGTTAAGCATTTAATTGCTGATTTAACCAATCTCGTAATTGATTTGCACGTAATGCACCACTTATTCTAGCAATTTCATTCGTTTTATTCATCAATACCAACGTTGGAATACTACGAACATTAAAGGCAGCACTTAAGCGCGGATTCGCTTCAGTATCTATCTTCGCAAAAACCACATGCGGATTTGATTTGGCTACTTCAGCAAAATGCGGTGCCATCATTTTACAAGGCCCGCACCATTCTGCCCAAAGATCAATCAATACTGGTAAATCACTGTTGGTAATAAAGTTACTAAAGTTTTGCTCATTCAGCTCAATAGGGGCAAGCGGAATCAAATGCTCATGACATTGACCACAATTCGGCTGAGATTGGATTTTATCTTCAGGTACACGATTTTTTGCGCCACAAGATGGACAAACAACAATCATGAGTTTACTCCTCTATTTTGATCTAAGAATTCTAATTGAAGCTTGATTGCGCTTTCCATCCAATTTACTTGATAAATATCAAAATGTGTCATATTCCACTCATGGTATTCCACATAAGGTGCCATATTGGTTACCGTTTCACGACTAATTTCTATGGGAATAACTGCATCTTTCTTGGCAGCAATAAATAACACAGGAATTTTAATACTTCTTGCCGTAGTAATCGGTCGAAATCGTATGACGTCCAACATAGCTCTTGCAGGTACCTCACCGCTCCAATAATAGTTTGAATCAACGATCGACATATACCCTTGATAACTATCCTGACTTGGGTAAAAACTTAATGCATAAGGATGAACGACAGGCATTGTTTTTCCAACACGTCCAACTTTGGCTGCCATTAAATCCTGACTCGATAACTTTAAAGCCTGCGCCATATGTTGAATTGGATAAATTTTACTGATGGCATTTCCGTCCACAAAGGGTACTTGCGCTATTGCAGCCCGAATCCCATTTAACTCAGATGCGAGTTTTAGAACATATCCGCCACTCAGACCCGTTCCCCATAAGAAAAGCTGGTGCCCATCAACCAAAGGGAATAATTTGATATGCGCAATCACAGCATACCAATCTTCTAGCTGCTGACGAACAGAGATCATTTCTCTTGGTTTACCCGTACTACCTCCCCAACAACGATAGTCAAAGAGTACAACCGCAAAACCTGATTGAGCAAAACGTTGCGCATATTGGATTAGTTTGAATTGACGTAATCCTGCAAAACCATGCGCCATAATAAGCACAGGAGGTCTTTTAACTTTGACAGGCAAATAAAGGTCAGCAGCGATCAACTCATTTGCTTTTTGTACGTACAGCGGCTCTACGGTGTAATCGTACATAGGTGCTCCATGCATGTATTCATACGATTTTATTTTAAATTTTTTGTGTCGATCAAAGCTCATATCTGAGCGAGATGCTATGATAGTAGCATAGTCTTTTAATTTATTTTGGGAGTGACGCAATGAGTGAAAATGTAGGTTTTGCTGGTCAAATTGGGCCAGAACATTTAGTTCAAGTTGTTGAAAAAGGATTTAAATCTGTGATTAATAATCGCCCCGATATGGAAGGCGGACCAGAACAGCCAACAAGTGCCCAAATTGAAGAAGCTGCACGCGCTCAAGGCTTAGATTATGTATATCAACCTGTAGTTGCAGGTCAAATTACTGAGCTTGATGTTCGTACTTTTGCAAATCATTTCAATGAGCTACCAAAACCAGTATTAATGTTCTGTCGTACAGGAAATCGCTCTAACAATCTCTACCAATTAGCAAAACAAATGGATTTGCTTGATGACTAAGATGTGGTTTAGATTCATCCTTTCCATCTTCATTTTTAGTATCGTAACGCTAAGTCATTCAGCATCAGAACCGCTCAGTAAAGCACTTAATCCATCTGTGAGTGTATCGGGTCATATGACGGCTACAAAATTCAATGCCTTAATGCAGCAGGGATTTAAGTCTGTGATCGTTAACCGTCCTGATCAAGAATCAGGTAACGAAACAACTGCAAGTGAATTAAGAGCTTTAGCCGAAAAGTCTAAAATCAGTTTGATTTACCAACCTGTTATTTCAGGTCAAATAACAGATGCAGATGTTCATGAGTTTGCGAAGTATTACAATAGTCTACCTAAACCTATACTTTTAGTATGTAAGTCAGGTAGTCGTTCTACGTTACTATTTAATAAAGCAAATTCATTAGGACTCATTCATGAATAAAATTTGTATTGCATTATGTTGTTCGTTTCTTTTACTCGGTTGCACATCAATGAATGTAAAACCAACTGTTGGTGTGCATGCAGGTACATCATTATAAGATAAATGTATCTTATTCATTTTAAAGGCGCACAAGCGCCTTTTTCTTTCATCTTCTTTCAATAACAACCATGAAAATACTTAGTTTTAAAAATACAAATTTTCAATAATGTGGATATCACCAAAAGTTAAAGGTTTAAGTGTAATAAATTGAAAAAAAACCTTCTTCATCGAAGGTTTTTTTATATAGTGAATTCAAATCATTCTTACTCAATACAATATGTACGATATCATTATTATTGGAGCTGGTACTGCTGGTATTTCAGCTTATAAAGAAGCCATTAAAACTACACAAAATATACTTATTGTGAACGACGGTCCGTGGGATACCACTTGTGCTCGAGTAGGTTGTATGCCGAGTAAAGTTCTAATTTCATCAGCTAATCTTGCCTATAATGCGAGAACTTCAGAGCAACTTGGGCTAAAAATTTCTTCTCAAATTGACACTAAAGATGTTATGCAACATGTACAGCAATTACGTGATCGATTCACAAAAGCAACACTGAACGACGTTAATTCATGGTCTACAGCGCACAAAATTTCAGGTCGCGCAACATTTGTAAATGCAAACACAATCAATGTTAATAATAAGAAATACCAAGCTAAATCGTTCATTATCGCTGTTGGTTCAAGACCAACAGTAAATCAAGATTGGCAACAAAAACTTGGTCATTTATATTTAACTTCTGATCAAGTCTTTGAAATACCTACTTTACCAAAAAGTTTAGCTGTAATTGGAAGTGGTGTCATTGCAATCGAACTTGCACAAGCCATGCAGCGTCTAGGTGTGGAAACTACAGTTTTTGCTCGCAGTAAAAAAATTGGTTCATTGACTAGCCCAGACTTACAAACGCTTGCTCAAGAAATATTCTCAAAAGAATTAAATATCAAATATGAGATTTTACCCGAGCAGGTTGAGAAATTAGGCGAAGATAAGGTTCAAATTAACTTTATCGAAAATGGTAGCAATCAATCTATAGAAGTTGATTACCTATTATCTGCGACTGGTCGTACTACGAATTTAGATACGTTAAATATTCAGCATATAAATGATGAATTCATTGATCTAAAGAAATTACCTGTTGATCCAACCACTAAACAGCTTGGTGACTACCCCATTTACATTGTAGGTGATGCATTTACTGCAACGCCTATCCAGCATGAAGCGTCTTATGAAGGTAAATTGGCGGTTCATAATTGCCTCAATCAACATCAATCGAGTCAGAAAAAAAGTCTTACGCCATTAGGTATTATGTTTAGTTCGCCAGAAATGGCAGGGATCGGCTCCAATTATCAAACACTGCGTAAAGCCAATCATGAGTTCGTTACAGGTATCGTATCCTACGAAAAGCAAGGACGAGCGATTGTCAATGGACAAAATATTGGGGCTGTAGTGGTTTACGTCGATCGACACTCACGTAAACTTCTCGGAGCAGAATTTCTTTGTTATTCAGCAGAACATTTAGCACATTTGCTCGCTTGGGCTATCTCCAGTGATCTTACTGTTGATGAAATTCTAGATCACCCTTTCTACCATCCAACGCTAGAGGAAGGCCTAAGAACTGCGTTAAAACACGCTCGACGACAACTTTAATCTATTATTTGATACAAGGCCCTCTCATGAGGGCTTTTATTTTTATATCTTTATTTCAATTTATATATATAAAAAAACACCCCCTTCTATTGAAGGGGGTGTTTAGAATAATGAGCTGGCGATGACTTACTCTCACATGGGTAACCCCACACTA
>NZ_JBWYJA010000020.1:0-8694 GCF_056780035.1 Acinetobacter sp. ANC_7503
ATTTTAATGAGGACTAAGGTTTGAGTTTGCATCGTTGCGACCGCCATCTTGTGTGGGCGGATCGTCGGGATTTCAACGAGCAAGGTTTCAACTGATGTAATCATTTCCACTCTACGCATTCTTGCATTGTGTATTTCATGTGGTATACCTTAAAAGAATGCAAAAATAGAGTCGAAGATCATTTTTGCATTTTAATATATTTTAAAGGTATGGAAGTCATGGAGCTTAGACATCTACGATATTTTGTCGCAGTGGTAGAAGAACAAAGTTTTACAAAAGCAGCCGAAAAGTTATTTATTGCGCAGCCACCATTAAGTAGACAAATTCAAAATTTGGAATCAGAGCTTGGCATTGCTTTATTTGAGCGAGGTAGCCGTCCATTAAAAACAACACAAGCCGGTTATTTCTTTTATCAGCACGCAGTGAAATTACTTGCCAATGCTGAAGAAGTTAAGTCTATGACAAAGCGGATAGGTCTAGTTGAACGTACAGTAACAATGGGGTTTGTCGGGTCACTGCTTTATGGGCTGCTTTCTAAAATTGTATATTTATATAGGCAGCAGCAACCCCACTTAAAGATTGAACTTGTTGAAATGACCACGTTAGAACAAGTTAAAGCACTCAAAGAGGGGAAGATTGATGTTGGATTTGGGCGGCTTAGAATTTCAGATCCAGCATTGAAGCGAATTTTGCTTCGTGAAGAGCGCTTAATGATGGCAGTGCATGCAAGTCATCCTTTAAGTTTAAAAAAAGAAGGTGTTTATCTATCTGATATTTCTGATGAAAATATTTTTTTATACCCTAGCCATACAACCCCTAGCTTTGCAACTCAAGTCCAAGCCTTGTTTGCAGAATATAATTTAGAACCTAAAAATATTCGTTTGGTGCGAGAAATTCAGCTATCTCTTGGTTTGGTTGCAGCTGGTGAAGGTATTTGTATTGTCCCAGAAAGTGCGAAATCAATTCAGCTATCCCATTTGCTTTACATCCCAATTTTAGATGAAACTGCAGTAAGTCCAGTATTTATGACGATACGTAATCTAGATGAGAGCGAGGACATCATGTCTCTAATAGATTGTATTTACCAAGTGTATGATTTAGAAGCAATTAAGTATGATAGAAATTTAATTTAGATAGGGTCTAATACAATAATTAGACTTAGGTCTAAAGCTATTGGATAAAAAATAGCAATCAAAAATCTTAAATACTCAAAATAACTACGACTTTAGCTTATGCCCCGAAAAGGGGCTTAATTTTTTTTGATAAATTTCAAACAAATAATTTTAACTTTGAAGAAAAAGTAGGTTGCAATAAAAAATTCAAATTAGAAATTCTCAAAGAATTTTTTTTTTAAGTAATTATTCGTCTAATTTTTATTCAATCATAATAGAAATAAGCCCTCGAGATTATTTAGACCTTGAAGGTATATATATAGATATATTCGGTTTTGGACATTTTTTCAGCTTTAAGTCAATGTTGCGTCATATTTTTGGAGAGTTTATTTGCAGGAGGCGCAACCTTGGAAGCAAACAAATTAAATATCAATCGTGTGATTGATGATGCTAAGTTCACACCATTTCATTGGGGTGTATTGTTTTGGTGCTTATTGATTATTATCTTTGATGGTTATGATCTTGTCATTTACGGAGTTGCATTACCTTTATTAATGCAGGAATGGGCATTAACTTCAGTACAAGCTGGATTGTTAGCAAGTACAGCTTTATTTGGGATGATGTTCGGTGCTATGTCATTTGGTACATTATCAGATAAGCTTGGTCGTAAAAAAACCATCATGATTTGTGTGGCAATCTTCAGTGGATTTACATTTTTGGGGGCATTTGCATCAAATCCGACTGAATTTGGTATTTTACGCTTTCTTGCTGGTCTGGGTATTGGCGGTGTGATGCCTAACGTTGTTGCTTTAATGACTGAATATGCACCTAAGCGAATTAGAAGTACTTTAGTTGCTCTTATGTTCAGTGGATATGCAATTGGTGGTATGACGTCAGCATTATTAGGTGCTTGGTTAGTTCCACAATATGGCTGGAAAATTATGTTCTATATCGCTGCATTGCCTTTAATCGCATTGCCGTTGATTTGGAAATTCCTACCAGAATCTTTGATGTACCTGACCAACAAAAACCAAACCGAGCAAGTGCGAATTAATGTTAAGAAAATCGCACCTGAAAAAAATATTACTGCTGACACTCAATTTGTATTAGATGAAGTCACAGCAGGTGATGAAGCTCCTTTAAAAGCATTATTCCAGCAAGGTCGTACCTTTAGTACATTCATGTTTTGGATCGCATTCTTTATGTGTTTGCTTATGGTTTATGCTTTAGGAAGCTGGTTGCCAAAGCTTATGATTCAAGCGGGTTACTCGCTTGGTGCAAGTATGATCTTCCTATTTGCATTAAATATCGGTGGTATGGTGGGTGCAATTGGTGGTGGATATCTTGCAGATCGTTTCCACATCAAAAAAGTACTTACAATTATGTTCGTGTGCGGTGCACTTGCACTTATCCTTCTCGGCTTTAATAGTCCACAAATCGTGTTGTATACGCTAATTGCAATCGCGGGCGCTGCAACGATTGGCTCACAAATTCTACTTTATACATTCGTCGCACAATATTATCCGTCAACAGTTCGTTCAACTGGTATGGGGTGGGCATCTGGTATTGGTCGAATAGGTGCAATCGTAGGTCCAGTACTCACCGGTGCTTTGTTAACCATGGAACTTCCGCACCAAATGAATTTCTTGGTCATCGCAATTCCTGGTGTGATTGCAGCCTTAGCAATTTTCATGGTGAATCTGAAAAATTCAGTAGATGGTAAAATTGCTCAGGAAGAATCTGTACACTCTTCTAAAGTCGTAGAACAAACTCAGTAAAAATTCTTTATAAATAAGACAGCTACCAGAAGGTGGCTGTTACTTACACTTTTAAACCATTTTATAGGATAAGAGAGATTAGGATGATCTTTTCAAACAAACCTTTTACTTTAAGTTTAATCTCATTAGCTGTTTTAACATCTACTGCAGCATACGCGAATAGTCCACAACAGTCTGAAATAGAGCAACTACGTCAAGAAATTGAAGCACTTAAATCAATGATGGAACAACAACAGAAGAATGCTGTTGTACAGACAAAATCGATTGAGACATTAAAAACTGAATCTGTTAAACCCCAACCAAAACTAAATGTTGGTAAAGATACCACTTTTAATTTTTATGGAAATGTTCGTCTAGATGCTTCATATCAAGCTGAAGGTAGTGGGTTAGATCGCCTATATAATAATATTAATAAGGTTCCTTTAACCGGTAATAATGAGGCGAGTGATCAGCTTAAGTCGACTCTATCAGCAACACGTTTAGGTTTGGATATTCATAGTCAAATCAATGATAAAAAAGTTTCAGGTAAAGTTGAAGTCGACTTTTTGGGTGGAGCTGGATTAGATAATCTTCGTATACGTCATGCTTATATGAATTACGATAAATGGTTAATTGGTCAAACTTGGTCTAACTTTGCTGTGCCAGACTATATGCCTGAAACGATTGATGCCTTAGGTTATGTGGGTGGTGCTGTAAAACGTACACCTCAAGTTCGTTATAGTATGAGTTTAGCACCTGCAACAGGCTTGGTCCTTGCAGCAGAAGATCCAAAAGATGGATTATCTAAAATGCGTACACCTGCAGTCACAGCGCGATTGAATCATCAATTAAATGATGATGCTAAACTCAGTTTACGTACTATGGTCAATGAAAAGAAAACAGAAGTTGATGAAGTCGTTGCATGGGGCGTAGGACTTGGTATGCAATATAAATTAGCTCCTTCAACTACACTGAAAGCTGACTACTATCATGTAAAAGGAGATAGTAGTTTTGTTTCATGGACGAATCCTGGTATCAGCCGTAGCTCATCTGGTGAAATTTTAGATGAGAATGAATTTGACTCAATTACCATAGGTCTAACGCAGCAATTTAATCCTCAATGGCGTGGAACTGTTGGTTTTGGTTATATGAATCAAGATGTGACAAATGCTTATCGAGGTGGTGCAGTAAATCTGACAGAGATCAATAAGGAGCTTTGGCAAGGTTGGGTCAATGCATTCTATAGTCCGATCAAACCGATTAGCCTTGGATTGGAATATGTGTATGGTGAGCGTAAAGCTGTAGTATCTGCACCAAATGGTTCTAACACAGGTGAGGATAATCGTGTAAGTGCTGTAGCAATTTATAATTTCTAAATTATTCAAACTTGAATTATGATAAAAAGAGCGATTTTTCGCTCTTTTTTTATGGGATGGTTTTAGAGAATGTCAGAATAGATCCTAGAAAAAATAAAAATATAAAAGTACTATGAGATCTTGTTTTACTTTACATTCTCATCTACTAGGAGAAGGCGCGTTTCGTGTACGAATTAGATTGCAAATTACTCAGTATTTTTTTTCATGTTTACAAATTTAAAAGTGTCTCGGTTGCTGCTGAACAATTGCAGATGAGTCAACCTGCTGTAAGTAATATTCTTAATAAAATTCGACAACATTATAACGATCCGCTTTTTTTAAGAATTGGGAATGAAATGATCCCGACGGAATTATCAAAGCAATTATTCCCATTGGTCAGTGAAGCATTAAGTAAAGTTGAAGCGATTAATAATTTTACGATCGATTTTGATGAAGCTATATCAGATCAACAATTCACCTTGGCGATGACTGATGTTTCGCATTTAGTATTACTGCCTAAGATTTCCCAATATCTAAAAGCAAAAGCATCTCATGTCAGATTAAATGTGCGTCCAATAACTTCTGAAACAAGTTATCAAATGGCAAATGGTGAAATTGATCTTGCATTAGGATTTCTGCCTCATTTGGAAAATGGCTTTTATCAACAAAAACTATTCGAGCAATATTATGTTGTAATTGCAGCAAAAGATCACCCTCGTTTAACGGGAGATTCAATCAGCAAAGAGCAGTATTTGGCAGAATCACACATTGATATTGATGCGGGAATGGGGCATTACCATATTGAAAATGAGCTGTTAAACCTTGAACTTAAAAGAAATATTTTAATGCGATTACCAAGTTATCTTGGTGTTGGTCTTGTTGTTCAAGAAACTGATGCGATTGCTACAGTGCCTTATTATTTGAGCGAAGTTTTATTATCACGAGGAAATTTAAAAATCTTTGATGCACCTATTGCTTTCCCGACATATGGTGTTAAACAATACTGGCATATGTCCTGTCATCATAAGACCAGCCATCAATGGCTTAGACATATGTTTCATGAAATCCTTGTAAAATAACACTCATAAATACTCTATGAGCAAGCGATTGGGGTTATATAGATAGGCTATTCCTTAAATAAAAAATAGCCTAAGCTCTAAGCATCGTTATTAATTTTTAACTAAACCGCCATCCACTATTAAATTTTGACCAGTAACAGCTTTGGAGTACGGTGACAAAAACATTAAAATGGCTGAAGCAAACTCATCAGGAGTGACTACTTTACGCAAGGGAGTAGCAGAAGCAATATAATCAAAAACTTCCTGTGGCGTGCTTTTACTTGCATCAGTTTGTTGAAGTAATCCACCAGACAACATATTGACATTAATTCCAAACTCACCTAATTCATGAGCACATGTTCTCGTCAATGCGAGAAGGGCAGATTTTGCAGTAGTATAGTCATGATATGGCACAACAGGATTTTGCACCAAGTTTGTTCCTATATTCACAATTCGACCGAATCGATTAGCTTTCATGTCGGCTAAAGCGGCTTGAGTGGTATTAAGGGCAGCTTTGACAGCACCCTCAAACTGAGTGTGCATATCATTCCATTGTATTTGTGAAATATTTGGTCTTGCATCCCCGTTAAATTTAAATCTAACGAGTGCATTATTCACAATTGAATGAATAGCTTCACCAAAATGCAGTTTGGCAGCGTTAAACATTTCTGAAACTTGATCTGCATCAGTAATATCTGCTTGATAACTAAAAACTTGATCAGGATGTGAAAGTTTTAATGTTTTAGCGGACTCATGACTACTATGATAATTGACAACGACACGAGCGCCTTCGCGCAATAATGCCTTGGTAATAGCCAAGCCAAGGCCTCGTGCCCCACCTGTAACGAGTACAATCTGTTCGTTTATTTTCATTTACACACAATCAATAAGACTTGGTGAAGATTGTATTTAAATAATAAGTAACTTCAACCTTTGATAAAGCAAAAATATTTATTTTTGAAATGAAATTTCTAATAGTTTGTGATGAATAAATCTGAGCTTGTCTAAGACTTTATCTGATAGCGTAAATGGGTATGCATCATCTAAACCCATACTGCGATTAAGTGCATTTAAGTTAAAAGTGATGGTTAACCAGTTTTGTAAAACAGTTTCAAAGTTTTTAGCACCAATCGGATTTTCTTCGATCGTCATACTTGGGAGATCAGCACGTTTAGATTGAACACTCAGACCCGCATAGTATGCTGTTTCTAAGGTATCCATCATATGTAAATAATGTGCCCAAGTCTCTGCCCAATCTTCCCATGGGTGAGCACTTGCATAGGAACTAATAAATTTTTTCTGCCAGTCTATGGGTGGACCTTCGTGATAATGTCGCTTTAAAGACTCAGCATAATCTTGTCGTTCATCTCCAAACATTACTCTGAACGCATCAATCAGATCTGGTCGAAGCTGTTGAATGAGATCGAAATAGTAATGCCCGCTTTCGTGGCGAAAATGACCGAGTAGGGTTCGATAGTTTTCACCCATTTTTATTCGGGTTGTTTCGCGGTATACGACGTCTGCTTCGCTTGCATTTAATGTAATTGTACCTTGAGCATGACCAGTTAAAACAGGAAGATCTGGTTCGGGCATCAAAAAATTAAATCTAAGTCCAAATTGATCTTGATCATTTTTTTTGGGTCTCGGCATGATATTTAGTTGTTGCATCATATAAAGGAAACGACGCTTCGCATGCTCTAATCTGCTCCAATAGATGGTGTGATCAGGGTTATTTAAATTTGGAATAATAGAGGTTAGTTTGCAAGAGTCACAGTAAATATCAGAACTTTCTGCAGGAATCATCCAATTGCATACATGATGATGCAAATAATTAAAACAGGGTTTATAGAGTTTATTTTTGAATTTGGGATTAATAGATTTCCACAACTGACTAGTATGTTTATGGAAACTTCCCATTTCTCTTTCTTCTACAACATATCCTAAATTAATTCCACAATGAGTACATGTAGAATTCATAAAAAAGATTTGCCGATTGCACTGCGCGCAAGAAAAATATTTCATAAAAATTATTCATTTTTTTGAGATTATACCATTGCGTTTTTCAAAAAAAAATTTGTGTTTCTGATATTAAATAATGAAAATTAAAAGCAAGAAAAAAGATGAACAATAAGTAAGCAATGTATTGAATTTGTAAATAGCAGTCTACTTAAGATCATTTAGTTGCTGTATAAAATAAAATCAATTTTATTAAAAAATAGTGTGATGCAAATCACAATATATTGAAATATATGATTTTTAATCTAAAAAAATCTTGATTAGAAAACTAAATGATCGTTTAATGCTATTAAGTAAAATTTCTTTAAATCTATGGGTATTTTGTATATGCAAACTCAGATTATCTCAAAAAAAACCTTGAATAATACGATCACTTCAGAGAGCAATATAATTAAAATTGTTGAAGACTCAGTTGTAATGATCGACGTGGCTCCTGAAGATGTTCAAGAGCTCATTGTGAATGAAAATCAGGTCATTATTAAATTAAATAACGGGGAAACAATTACTTTAGATAACTTCAATTATGAAACTTCAGATCTTGTTTTCCGTAATCAAAACGGTGAAATGTATGTCCTTGATTTCAAAAATGTAGAATATAACCCATTAGAAAATATCGAAGCTTTATTAGAGGGCGGTGCTGGAACTGGTGCAACAATATTAAATAATTGGTTAGCTGGTGGAGCATTAGCACTAGGCGCAGTTGGAGTTGGCGTTGCTGTATTTGATGCAGCTAATGGATCAAGTGACACAAAACAACCTTCCAAAGATCTCAGCAAATTAGTTGATGCAATCAATGATGCTAAAAATTCATTAAATCAATTGGATGGTGATGAAAAACAGCGAGTTGAAAATGCTATTAATGATGCAGAAGCTGTTTTAAAAGACCCAGAATCAAGTCAAGAATTACTTGACCAGACGGCTGATGATTTAATTTCTATTGTTGAAGATGCTTTAAAAGATCAAGAAGCTAAAGATGCTGCTAAATTAGAAGAAGCAATTAATAATCTTGAAGCTGATTTGGAAAATGCAAAGGATAAGTTGGAAAATGAAGATCTAAATGATCCATATACTGATGAAACTAAATCAGAATTAGAAAAAGAAATTGAAGAAGCTCAAAAGCTTGTAGATGACTTCAATAACAATATTGGTGATAAGCCAAGCATTGATGATGTAAACAACGCTCGTGATGAACTAAATAATGCTGTTGATAATCTAAAAACTGAATCACAGCAAGAATTTGAAAATACGCCTGCTACAGAAGCGGATTTAGTCGCGCTTGAGACGAAGGCGAATGAACTTCAAAAGAAACTTGATGACAATGCAGAGTTGGAAGAGTCAGCAAGATATACTGATGAAACACGTGATGCACTTCAACAAGAAATTAATGAAGCTTTAC
>NZ_JBWYJA010000021.1:0-6000 GCF_056780035.1 Acinetobacter sp. ANC_7503
ACACGCCGCTATCAGCCTTATGATATTTACGCCACGCATCACATATGCGTTTCCTATATATTTCTATGTTTTACTTTATAAGAGTTATACTGAAATGGCTATCCCATTAGCAATCAAGTGCGTTACTTGTTGTCGTTGAGTGCTATCTAAATACCTTCGTTATGCCTCTGTACACTTTCTTATTAAAAGGAATAGGCTTTTGATTAAAGCAATAATGATCAGTTGACCATTCATCCCAAATCCTTTGTCTACCCTCTTAGTATAAATTTTCTGCTGTTATGTAATTTTTTTCTATATCTCTTCATTGTATTAAGTGCTTTTCACAACCTAAGTCATTACCTTACCTCCTTCTTTCAGACACAAAAGATCCTGAAATCAAAAAGTAGACGTCATACATAACTTGTCACTAGACTAGCCTCGAATACATTTCAATTTGTCGCATGATGAAAGAATTGAGGCATCTTTAGCTAACCATCAAAATTTATAGTCAAACAAACCAATCTAACCTAAATTACCCTCTGCTCTCTTATACCTGTAACTTCATCAATTCACTCCAGAACCGCACGCATCACACGTCCAAAGAATCCACGTCTTTTTTTTGGTTCTGAATTAAAAGACTCCTTAACCTGTACGGTAGCCAATGATTCTTGAGTATTCGCTGTAAGATTTTCAGAATCAGCCACTTGTCCCTGTTCAGCCTGTGGCTGTGGTTTTGGTGCACCTAGTAACCGCTGTAAGGATTCGATTTGCTCATCCTTAGCTTGAAGTTGTTCTCTTTGGAATTGTTCACGGTCTTGTGCAAGCTCAAGCTGCTTTTGAAGCATGTAAACTTGTTGTTCAAGCAAGTAAACTTCCGACAACTTTGGTGTTACAGTTGTCTGTGAATGGTTGGCATGTTGTGATGGTTCACCAAAGACACGGATAGCTTCCGCAAGGTCAATTTTACCGTCACTATTTTTAGTTAAATTTCCTTTATTTATTTGTTTATAAACGGCTTGACGTGTCATCCCGTAAAGCTTCGATAGTTCGATTACAGATAAAGATTTCATTTTGTAATTCTGAATGTCAACCTTGTAAACTAGACTACATTAAATTTCTGTCAAGGCTCAATATACTTATAAAAAAGAAAATTTTTAAAATATAAAAATACCTATTTAAGACACTAATTTTTAATAAAGTCGATCAATTAATTTATAATCAATAATTCTAATTTGAGGCTTTTTTCTACCATCCAATTCAATTTTATTAGAAATAATAATAATTGCTTTATCTCCTACTAGCTCTAAAAGCCGCCAATCTAAGAGATATTCCTTCTTATCTGCATTAGAAATATAAGTTGTAGGAATTAACTCATTGCCTTCTTTCGTGAAATAAACTCTAGAAAAAGGACTTTCATTGTTAAATAATTTTTCTATCTCTTTGTAACTTTTATAATCAATCAACGCCTGAAACAGTACTAATGAAAACATACATATCCCAACACAAAGAGATTTCATAATACTCGTAGTTTCTAGAGTATAAAGAATGAAACCAACCAATAAATATATGTAGAGGAATATACTGTTATCCAAAAGTAACGTTACTAATTGTGTATCCCAACTAAAGATCTTTAAAGAGACAATTAAAATAAAAAGTCCAATAATTACAATAAATAAAGAACAACCTTCATTAAAGATAGATCTAAAATAAAGATATACAGCTGCAGCAACGGATAGCCCTAAAAACATTTCTAGAAATATGGGTACAGCATTCATAAGAATACCGCTGATCTGTAATTGACTTAATACCCAAGGTACGTTTAGAGAATTATAAAAAGAATATTTATATAGACAGGCAAGAGAAATAGCTAAAACCGGTAAAAGCGCGGCAAGCTCAACAAATCGAAAAAATTTAAAGTTCATAAAGACACATCCAAAAAAGCTGTTATCTGATAAGGCTCACTGTTACACCCCTTGAAGCCATCGAATCACTGTTATTCGACTAACATCAAGTTTCTTTGCAATTTGGGTGTTGTTCATTCCTTCTGCCTTTAATTTCATTGCTTTCTGACGCTTATCAGCGTACTGAGCCGAGCGTACTGCACCACCTTTTTTACCACCTTTGGCGCCACGCTTAGCCTGTATCTCACTGAAATCACCATAGCTGAACCGTTGCCAAACCCACTTGGCAATGCTCTTAGCGGTGGCTTTTACCTCACTAAGCGGTAAAGGCTGTTCAAAACTGCTGTTGATTGCTTCTATTTGCGCTCTGACAGCTCTTTCCCACTCATGGCTTGAGTTGTGGTGCATGTAGTCCCTAATCGCCTTGTAGGCCCAATGACGGCCCTTCTCAAACATGGTCACGTTACGTCCCAAGCCGATTACTTCAAGCTTTTTGGGTAGTTTCTTTGGTAGATCGACAAAATCAGCAAGGTAGTCAAGCGAGTACGCTTGTTTCGTCCAATAGGTTGTTCGCCACTGAGGGTGCAATGGGTTCTTTGTGATGAGATGCGAATAGCTAAGATCAGCGCCCATCTTGAGCGCATAAGCATAGTAAACCGCCTGTGCATACTTGATTGCTTTAACGCTCGCAAATTCGCTTGTACAGACTGGTATTTCAAGTTTGTAGCAATGGTGACAATGCCCGTTGAATGGGTTCTGTGTTGTCCAAAAAGGCTGTGGTAAACCTGCATCAAACCAGGATAATGCCGCATCATCTTTATCGTCATCAAAAACGAAGTAAACCGTGGTAAGAGGTGGATTTATTTGAATATAGGGTTTCTTTAGGGCTATTGATTTCGTACGAATCAGCATGTAACCCGGTTTGTCATCCATACAATAAGGGTTACGCGGCAAGGTATCAAAAAGCTCAAGTTGCCGTTGATCAACTAAAGATGTTTTAAAATTAGTCAGTGCTGAGTGACTTTTTGTATATTCCATACGTTTACTACTTGAGTAAACCGTCTTTCCCTGTAAAATGGTCTACAGACGCAAGACGGATTAACCCCCTTATTGTTGTTTAAAGATTCAAGCCTCGATTGACGACTTTCCGCCAAGTTAGAACGTCATCGGGGCTTTTCTATGTCTGCTGTATTTGTAACACAACTTCAATATCGATTGAAATAATAATACGTTTTCAATAAGCACTAAAACTCTTACCAAAGCTCATCATTTGCGATTTAAGCGCTTTTTTTACCAAAGATGATATCTGTATAGTCTCAATCGAAATAGCTCAAAAATGAGCTTAGCAAGCACTATAGGAGCTTTAAATGGATGAAACCGAATACTTAATATCTACGCCCGCTAATACAGAGCATTTGAAGCGCTCAATCGAACAGCTTAAGCGCGGTGAAACTCAGGAACACGAACTGATCGAAGAAGAGGAAGATCAACAAGATTGATTACTTTAAGATTCTCACCCGTGAATATTAGAGTAACTCGGTAGTTCGGTAAGTCGGTACTTCCTTACTCCTTTTATCGGTATTTATAATACGGTGTAGGGCGTTGCCTAAATAACTGCTTATTTGAATAAAAAATAAAATGATTTCTTCATCATTAGTTGATGATGGTTAAGACAAGGACATTTCGTAAAAAATCAAATGCGATACACCGTGAATACATTGGCGATCAACTTTTTTCCTAGGACTTCGCCCCTTATATAAGGTACATATATATCCATACAGATATATACATTTAAAGCTTTACACATTTGTACAAACATACATTTATATAAATGTATGTTTGTTTGAAGTTAGTTATAACTTATTTGCAACTAAATTGAGGTTTATTTCATAAACAAATCAATTAAAACAAAAGCCTATTTCTAACCTTTAGCCACTCGATAAACTGTTGCAACTCCACACCCAACCGCCTTAGCTATCTCTTCTTTTGTCATCGTATTTAATGCGAGAAGTTGCTTTATACGCTCATGTTTAGCTGTATTTGCTTTTTTTCCCGTTGGCTTATATCCAGACCGTTTTAGTCCCTGTTTGATGCGTTCTCTCCGTTTGTCATTGTCTAACTTCGCCATAGTTGCAAGTAGGTCAATCAACATGGAGTTAATGACGTTCAGTATCTCTCCTGTCATGCCACTATTGACGACATGTGTCGTTGGTAGGTCAGCAACGACTAAGCGCAGTCCCTTGCCCTTAATCTGTTGCTTGAGGATTTCAAAGTCTGATTGCTCCAAACGTGATAGTCGGTCTACTGATTCAACTAAAAGAATGTCGCCCTGCTTTGATTCGTTCAAAAGTCTTGTGAGGATAGGTCGGTTTAGCTTCGTACCGCTCTCATTCTCGACGTATTCAACATATTCAGAACCGTACTCGTTACTGAACTCGATCAGGTCGCTGAGTGCTCTTTCAGCGTCTTGATCTTTCGTTGATGCACGTACATAAATGCGAACTGTCATAACCAAACCCATTATCATAAAGACTTAAAAACTTATGTCTAATGATAAATCTATCATTTAATAATGTAAATAAGTTAAATGATAGATCAATTATCATTTAATCTATCTCATCAAAATACTATAGTTAAGTGATAGGTTCTATTAAATACAAAAAAGCTCGCCTAGAGCGAGCCTTAATATTTTTATTTACTTTTTCGAATCAATGCCCTTTAAACGCATCAGTATCTCTTGTTGCTCTTTCCGTAACTGTGCTTCTTGTGAAGAAACATAGTTCGATACGAAATTATCAGAATGTCTGCGTCTTGCTAATTCAGGATCAAAAACACCATTTCGATAGTTACCCATATCTTCTTCGGGGTAATCCTCAAAGTATTCACTCCACTCACCCATTTTTCTCAACCTTATGATATTTATTGGCTTCAAATAAAGTATATCCGCAACGTCTACGTGAATGAAAATAAATTGATAAGGATGATATCCTCTTTCATTCACGTACGTTGCTTATTTGGTATTACTTTTTTTGATTTGAGCGACTGCTGAAGTTTTAGCTTCAATAGACCAATCAACACCTTCTGCTTTAATCCATGTTTCACATCCAAACGTTAAAAACATTACTGCGACTAAAACAAAAATAACCTGCCAAACATTTTTGGATAATTTCATTTATATAATCCTCTCTAATAATCAATAACTGTCTATCCGCGTATTAAAACGACCAAACAATTCAGGTTTGTTGTGTAATATCGCCAACCCTTCTGGAGTACATCGCAATGGGGATAGAACTAATTCCATAAAAAAATCCGCCTTGTTAGGCGGATCTTGTGCTATTACTCACTGTGCTTCTACATTGCTAAATTGTATAAAGTACTTTTTACAATCTAAGTCATCAGATATTCCTCCTTTCTTTATAGGCATAAAAAAAGCGCAATCTTTGTTGCGCTTTCATTTCTTCCATTATGGGAAAATTTAATCTCTTCTCTTATACGTGTAGCTTTAAAAAAATTAATCAAATTTCTTTCTTATTACACGACCAAATAAACCGCTGCATTTTTGTGGTTCAGACTTTGATTCCTGAGTGATTGAGCTGTAGACCACTTATCCCAAAACCGTTACCTCATAAAAAAACCGCCTGCCTTAGCAAGCGGTTCCAGAATCACTAGACAATCAATGTATTTATGATTTCCAACATATTAGCAATAAAGCTAATTAGTTGGATAAGCATGTACTTGTAGCACATACATCACCCTCCCTAATGTGAGAGCGCATTACTTGATATAACCTAGGTTATGCAGTACCGTATAAACATATACCGCAAATATGCAATAGCGCATGCCTAGGCTTGCGTTTAAAACGCAGTACTGCGCGGTTGAGCTACCTGTTTCCGAAATTTTGGTCGAGGACGGAGACAGGTAGCGGCCTAAATTGCAACTATAACGTCACAATCCCAATAAAGAATATAATTATTACATACTCATTTTTTATACCTTTAAATTTATTCAATAAAATATAAATCTGTCTTTACACGCCGCTATCAGCCTTATGATATTTACGCCACGCATCACATATGCGTTTCCTATATATTTCTATGTTTTACTTTATAAGAGTTATACT
>NZ_JBWYJA010000022.1:0-5717 GCF_056780035.1 Acinetobacter sp. ANC_7503
GTCAATATACAGCATTAACCACAATGCCTGTAGGTTATGGCTGCCCACCAGAAGGTACAACTCAGTTTGTATTAGACAAACTTGGTCGTCATGGTAACCGCCCTTCACATGTGCATTACTTCGTCACTGCGCCTGGCTACCGTAAATTAACTACGCAGTTCAACATCGAAGGTGATGAATACCTTTGGGATGACTTTGCATTTGCAACGCGTGATGGCTTAGTGGCAACTGCTGTAGATGTAACTGATGAAGCTGAAATTGCTCGTCGTGGTCTGAAAGGTGCGTTCAAACATATTCAATTTGACATTGAATTAGTGAAAGACGTTGAAGGTGCGCCTTCTACTGAAGTTGAACGTCGCCGCGCATCAGCTTAAATCAATTAGTCGGAATCGGGATAAGTCAATTATCCCGATGACTTCCCCTCAATTTGGAAAGTCGGAGAACGTCCATGCCACGTATTCCTGTAATTAATACCAGCCATCTAGATCGTCTTGATGAGTTACTTGTAGACAACTTTGAGACAGGTGAGTTTAAACTTCATCGTTCAGTTTTCACTGATCAAGCCCTTTTTGACCTTGAAATGAAATACATCTTTGAGGGTAATTGGGTTTACTTGGCACACGAAAGCCAAATTCCAAATAACAATGATTATTACACGACACACATCGGTCGTCAGCCAATCGTGATTGCTCGTAACCGTCAAGGCGAGCTAAATGCAATGATCAATGCGTGTTCACACCGTGGTGCACAACTTTGCCGTAACAAACGTGGTAATAAGGCTACTTATACTTGCCCATTCCATGGTTGGACATTCAATAACTCAGGCAAACTTTTAAAAGTTAAAGACCCAACAGATGCAGGTTATTCTGACTGCTTTAACAAAGAAGGATCACATGATCTTAAGAAAGTTGCACGTTTTGAAAGTTATAAAGGCTTCTTATTCGGTAGCTTAAACCCAGACGTCTTGCCATTAGAAGAATTCTTAGGTGAAACGACTAAAATTATCGATATGATCGTGGGTCAGTCTGATCAAGGTTTAGAAGTTTTACGTGGTGCCTCAACTTATACATACGAAGGAAACTGGAAACTCACTGCTGAAAATGGTGCAGATGGTTACCATGTATCTGCAGTTCACTGGAATTATGCTGCGACTACGCAACAACGTAAAGAAAAACAAGCTGGCGACAATATCCGTGCAATGAGCGCAGGATCTTGGGGTAAACAAGGCGGTGGTTCTTACGGTTTTGAAAATGGTCACATGTTGCTTTGGACACAATGGGCTAACCCTGAAGACCGCCCTAACTTCCCTAAAGCAGATGAATACTCTGAGAAATTCGGTCCTGCTATGTCGAAGTGGATGATCGAGCGCTCACGTAACCTTTGCTTATATCCAAACGTTTATTTGATGGATCAGTTCGGTTCACAAATCCGTGTACTTCGCCCAATTGCTGTCGATAAAACTGAAGTAACAATTTACTGCATCGCACCTGTAGGTGAAGAGCCAGAAGCTCGCGCACGCCGTATTCGTCAATATGAAGATTTCTTCAATGCTTCAGGTATGGCGACACCAGATGACTTAGAAGAATTCCGTGCATGTCAAGCAGGTTATGCTGGTATCGAACTTGAGTGGAACGATATGTGCCGTGGCTCAAAGCATTGGATCAATGGCCCAGATGATGCAGCAAACGAAATTGGTCTAAAACCTAAACTTTCAGGCGTTAAAACTGAAGACGAAGGTTTATACCTTGCGCAACATCAACATTGGTTAGAAGAAATGAAACGTGCGATTAAAGCAGAACAAGCTTTAGCTGAACAAGGAGATAACGCATGAGTAACGCGAATCTTGAAGCAACTTTAGAATCAGTGAGCCAGTTCTTATTTAAAGAAGCGCGCCTACTTGATGATGAACAGTGGGATGAATGGTTAGAGTGTTATGCACCTACAGCATCGTTCTGGATGCCATCTTGGGATGACTACAATACATTAACTGAAGATCCTCAATCAGAAATCTCGTTAATTTATTATCCAGATCGTCAAGGTTTAGAAGACCGCGTGTTCCGTATCAAAACTGAACGCTCTTCTGCAACAATGCCTGATACACGTACAAGCCACAATATTAACAACATTGAAATACTTGAACGTCATGAAGATAAGGTTGTTGTTCGTTTCAACTGGAACACTTTAAGTTACCGCTACCAAAAGTCATACAGCTACTTTGGTATGTCACGCTACGAAATCAATTTGTCTGGCGAAAAACCACAAATTTTAAATAAATATGTGGTACTCAAAAATGATTACATCAATCAAGTAATCGACGTATATCACCTGTAATTAGTAAATAACAAGTTCAGTAACTACCAAATGGAATTTTGGTAGTTACACCAAAAAATTGTTCAAAAGATTCTTAAAGGATATTCAGCCATGTCAAACCATAATGTTGCACTTCAATTTGAAGATGGCGTAACCCGATTTATTTCAGTTGCACAAGGCGAAACGCTTTCTGACGCAGCATATCGTCAAAAGATTAATATTCCGCTGGATTGCCGTGATGGTGCATGTGGTACTTGTCGAGCTTTTTGTGAGTCTGGCAGCTATGACATGCCTGAAGAAACTTATATTGAAGATGCACTTACACCAGAAGAGGCTGAGCAAGGCTATATCTTAGCTTGCCAGTGCCGTCCTACTTCAGATGCAGTTTTCCAAATTCAAGCATCATCTGATGTATGTAAAACTCAAATTCATCAATATCAAGGTACACTTTCTCGTGTAGAAAACTTATCTGAATCTACAATTACCTTTGATATTCAACTAGACGAGGGTCAGCCAGATATCAATTTCCTTGCTGGTCAGTATGTAAATGTAGGTATTCCTGGATCAACTGAAACACGTTCATACTCTTTCAGCTCTAAGCCAGGTAACCGTTTGACCGGCTTTGTTGTTCGTAACGTTCCTAACGGTAAGATGAGTAGCTTCTTAAGCAGCGAAGCGAAAGTCGGCGACAAAATGACATTCACTGGTCCATTTGGTAGCTTCTACTTACGTAATGTAGTACGCCCTGTAGTAATGCTTGCTGGTGGTACAGGTATTGCTCCATTTATGTCGATGCTTCAAGTATTAGAAGAAAAAGGTTCTGAACATCCAGTACGTTTAGTTTTTGGTGTAACCAATGACTTTGACCTAGTTGCTATTGAAGAACTCAACAAACTTCAAGAAAAACTTGATTGGTTTGAATACCGTACCGTAGTTGCAAACCCAGAATCTGCACACGAACGTAAAGGTTATGTGACAGGTCACATTGAAACCGAATGGCTCAACGGTGGTGATGTAGACGTTTACCTCTGTGGTCCTGTTCCTATGGTAGATGCAGTTCGTGGTTGGTTAGATGCTGAAGGCGTTAAACCTGCAAACTTCTTATTCGAAAAATTCTCTGCGAATTAAAGTGGAGAGGAACATGAATCAAAGATTTGAAAATAAAATCGTAATCGTTACTGGTGCCGCTCAAGGCATCGGTCGCGGTGTTGCTCTTCAAGCAGCTAGCGAAGGTGCAAAAGTTGTACTGGCTGACCGTGCTGAATACGTGACGACCACACTTGAAGAAATTACGACTCAAGGTGGCACAGGTGTCACTGTCTTAGCTGATCTTGAAACCTATGCTGGTGCACAATCAGTTGTAAATAAAGCGATCGAGACTTTTGGCCGAATTGATGTGCTGATCAACAATGTTGGTGGTGCGATTTGGATGAAACCTTTTGAAGAGTTTTCTGAAGAGGAAATTATCAAAGAGATCAATCGTTCTTTATTTCCTACTTTATGGAGTTGTCGTGCAGTTTTACCACACATGCAACACCAAAAATCTGGTGTGATCGTGAATGTATCATCTATCGCCACATGTGGAATTAACCGTCTTCCATATTCTGCGGCTAAGGGTGGTGTAAATAGTTTTACTCAATCAATGGCATTTGCACATGCTAAAGATGGTATCCGCATCAATGCTGTGGCTACAGGTGGTACTGAAGCTCCACCACGTGTAATTCCACGTAATACTTCACCACTATCTGAGCAAGATCAAGCTTGGATGCAAGAAGTGGTTGATCAAACAATTGACCGCAGCTACATGAAACGCTATGGCACTATTCAAGAACAAGTAAATGCTATTTTGTTCCTTGCTTCAGATGAGTCTTCATACATTACAGGCACAGTCGTACCTGTAGGTGGTGGTGATCAGGGTTAACCCTGATCACGGACTCTTTAAATTCACAGGATCATTGACGCAAGGAGGCAAATACAATGGCAACCCTGTTTAAAACACTAAAAGAAGATTGGTCTATTTCCGCCACTGTCGCCGGCTTTTTAGCTGTATTGATTTCATATGCCGGACCATTAATTATTTTCTTTCAAGCAGCACAACAAGCCCAAGTTTCACCAGACATGATGATTTCATGGATTTGGGGTATCTCAATTGGTGCTGCTGTAGCTGGAATTCTATTATCAATAAAATTTAAAGTTCCTGTCATTACCGCTTGGTCGGCACCTGGTACTGCTCTGCTAGTCACACTTTTTCCAGATATATCACTGAATGAAGCAGTTGCTGCATATATCACTACAGCTGTAGTGATTTTCATCATTGGTATTACCGGATATTTCGACAAACTATTGGCTTTGATACCGCAATCAGTGGCTGCAGGAATGATGGCGGGTATCTTATGTCAGTTCGGATTTGGTCTTTTTACCGCGACCAATACCATGCCATATATTGTGTTTGGAATGCTTATTTCGTATCTGATTGCTAAGCGTTTAACACCTCGATATGCCATGCTTTTTGTATTGGCAGCTGGTATTTTCATGAGTTTAGTCCTCGGAAAATTCAATACTGTGAATATGGAGTTTTCACTTGCAATACCCCAATTCATTGCGCCCGAGTGGACGCTTAACTCTTTTCTAAATCTTGCAGTACCTCTTATTTTAGTCAGCCTTTCTGGTCAATTTTTACCTGGCATGGCAATTTTGAAATTAAGTGGCTATGACATTCAAGCAAAACCCATTATTACCACTACCAGTATCGCATCGTTAGCTGTTGCTTGTGTGGGCGGGATTACCATTGTCCTGGCATCAATAACAGCCGCACTCTGTACAGGTAAAGATGCACATGAGCTCAAAGAGAAACGTTATATCGCAGGTATTGCGAACGGTATTTTCTATATTTTAGGTGGTTTATTTGCAGGCAGCATTGTGATGCTTTTTAGCTTACTGCCTAAAGAACTTGTTGCTGCATTAGCAGGTTTAGCACTTTTAGGTGCTATTGCTACAAATTTACACGTTGCTATGTTCCAAGAAAAGGATCGTGACGCAGCTCTCCTTACTTTCTTGGCGACTGTTTCAGGCATGCAATTTTTAGGTTTAAGTTCAGTTTTTTGGGGAATCTGTATTGGTATTTTAGCGCACGTGATTTTAACGAAGCGTCAAAATACTACCCCATCATCGTCTACATCGACCTGATCATATTAAAGGTAAATGTAGATCGTTTGTTTAGGAAGTGATTATGATTGATAAAAGCTCAGCGTCTTTAACCGAAGCCCTCTCCCAAATTAAAGACGGTTCAACCATTATGATTGGTGGGTTTGGTACCGCAGGTCAGCCTGCTGAACTCATCGATGGCTTAATTGAACTCGGTATTAAAGACTTAGTGATCGTCAACAACAACGCAGGTAATGGTGATT
>NZ_JBWYJA010000023.1:0-5313 GCF_056780035.1 Acinetobacter sp. ANC_7503
AAGATCATTAAGAGATTATGAAGAACAACTTGTGTGGATTTTTACTGGTTGATTGATCGATATATATTATCATTGATAATTGGTAGAAATTTCTCGAAGTTTATTTGAGCAAATTTTTTGTCAGTAATTGATGAGCCAAGATTGGTACCCTTTAGGTACTATTGATTTTAAACTGAAGAGTTTGATCATGGCTCAGATTGAACGCTGGCGGCAGGCTTAACACATGCAAGTCGAGCGGGGGAAGGTAGCTTGCTACTGGACCTAGCGGCGGACGGGTGAGTAATGCTTAGGAATCTGCCTATTAGTGGGGGACAACATCTCGAAAGGGATGCTAATACCGCATACGTCCTACGGGAGAAAGCAGGGGACCTTCGGGCCTTGCGCTAATAGATGAGCCTAAGTCGGATTAGCTAGTTGGTGGGGTAAAGGCCTACCAAGGCGACGATCTGTAGCGGGTCTGAGAGGATGATCCGCCACACTGGGACTGAGACACGGCCCAGACTCCTACGGGAGGCAGCAGTGGGGAATATTGGACAATGGGCGGAAGCCTGATCCAGCCATGCCGCGTGTGTGAAGAAGGCCTTTTGGTTGTAAAGCACTTTAAGCGAGGAGGAGGCTACTAAGATTAATACTCTTGGATAGTGGACGTTACTCGCAGAATAAGCACCGGCTAACTCTGTGCCAGCAGCCGCGGTAATACAGAGGGTGCGAGCGTTAATCGGATTTACTGGGCGTAAAGCGTGCGTAGGCGGCTTTTTAAGTCGGATGTGAAATCCCCGAGCTTAACTTGGGAATTGCATTCGATACTGGGAAGCTAGAGTATGGGAGAGGATGGTAGAATTCCAGGTGTAGCGGTGAAATGCGTAGAGATCTGGAGGAATACCGATGGCGAAGGCAGCCATCTGGCCTAATACTGACGCTGAGGTACGAAAGCATGGGGAGCAAACAGGATTAGATACCCTGGTAGTCCATGCCGTAAACGATGTCTACTAGCCGTTGGGGCCTTTGAGGCTTTAGTGGCGCAGCTAACGCGATAAGTAGACCGCCTGGGGAGTACGGTCGCAAGACTAAAACTCAAATGAATTGACGGGGGCCCGCACAAGCGGTGGAGCATGTGGTTTAATTCGATGCAACGCGAAGAACCTTACCTGGTCTTGACATAGTAAGAACTTTCCAGAGATGGATTGGTGCCTTCGGGAACTTACATACAGGTGCTGCATGGCTGTCGTCAGCTCGTGTCGTGAGATGTTGGGTTAAGTCCCGCAACGAGCGCAACCCTTTTCCTTATTTGCCAGCGGGTTAAGCCGGGAACTTTAAGGATACTGCCAGTGACAAACTGGAGGAAGGCGGGGACGACGTCAAGTCATCATGGCCCTTACGACCAGGGCTACACACGTGCTACAATGGTCGGTACAAAGGGTTGCTACCTAGCGATAGGATGCTAATCTCAAAAAGCCGATCGTAGTCCGGATTGGAGTCTGCAACTCGACTCCATGAAGTCGGAATCGCTAGTAATCGCGGATCAGAATGCCGCGGTGAATACGTTCCCGGGCCTTGTACACACCGCCCGTCACACCATGGGAGTTTGTTGCACCAGAAGTAGGTAGTCTAACCGCAAGGAGGACGCTTACCACGGTGTGGCCGATGACTGGGGTGAAGTCGTAACAAGGTAGCCGTAGGGGAACCTGCGGCTGGATCACCTCCTTAACGAAAGATTGACGATTGGTAAGAATCCACAACAAGTTGTTCTTCATGACGATGTATCTGAGGGTCTGTAGCTCAGTTGGTTAGAGCACACGCTTGATAAGCGTGGGGTCACAAGTTCAAGTCTTGTCAGACCCACCATGACATACTCATACGATACATTGATCTAAATGATAAGCTGGGGACTTAGCTTAGTTGGTAGAGCGCCTGCTTTGCACGCAGGAGGTCAGGAGTTCGACTCTCCTAGTCTCCACCACGTATTCATTCGAATACGTAGTAAGCAAACGAGTTGATAGCTTATAGAGCTTAGTAATAAAGCTGTGTATACTGCACGCCTTGATTATTAAGCTCTGTGATTTATCACAGTTGACTGCGATCTGACGAAGACGTAGTGAATCATTAACAGCATATATTTGAGTTGAAATAATTTGTTCATACTCATAGAAAGAGCGGAAACGAGATAACGTAAGTTATTGAGTTGAAGTGATTGAAATGAGAACTAGCGAAATTAACTGAATCAAGCGTTTTGGTATATGAATTTGAATTGAAGCTGTACAGTGTTTAGATACACAGTACTTCAAACTGTAATGTTGAACGATCTACTTGTAGGATCGAACGACTGTTTGGGGTTGTATAGTCAAGTAATTAAGTGCATGTGGTGGATGCCTTGGCAGTCAGAGGCGATGAAAGACGTGATAGCCTGCGAAAAGCTCCGGGGAGGCGGCAAATATCCTGTGATCCGGAGATTTCTGAATGGGGGAACCCACCTATCATAAGATAGGTATTGCAACATGAATACATAGTGTTGCAAGGCAAACGCGGGGAAGTGAAACATCTCAGTACCCGTAGGAAAAGAAATCAATTGAGATTCCCTCAGTAGCGGCGAGCGAAAGGGGAAAAGCCCATTAAGTTATGTAAGCTTTAGTGGAATGCTCTGGGAAGTGCAACCATAGTAGGTGATAGTCCTGTACACGAAAGGGCTTACATGATGATGTCGAGTAGGGCGGGGCACGTGAAACCTTGTCTGAATATGGGGGGACCATCCTCCAAGGCTAAATACTCCTGACTGACCGATAGTGAACCAGTACCGTGAGGGAAAGGCGAAAAGAACCCCTGTGAGGGGAGTGAAATAGATCCTGAAACCGCATGCATACAAGCAGTGGGAGCCACTTCGTGTGGTGACTGCGTACCTTTTGTATAATGGGTCAGCGACTTACATTCAGTAGCAAGGTTAACCGAATAGGGGAGCCGTAGAGAAATCGAGTCTTAATAGGGCGTTTAGTTGCTGGGTGTAGACCCGAAACCAGGCGATCTATCCATGAGCAGGTTGAAGGTGAGGTAACACTTACTGGAGGACCGAACCCACTGTCGTTGAAAAGCCAGGGGATGACTTGTGGATAGGGGTGAAAGGCTAATCAAGCCTGGTGATAGCTGGTTCTCCCCGAAAGCTATTTAGGTAGCGCCTCGGACGAATACCATTGGGGGTAGAGCACTGTTTCGGCTAGGGGGTCATCCCGACTTACCAAACCGATGCAAACTCCGAATACCAATGAGTACTATCCGGGAGACAGACTGCGGGTGCTAACGTCCGTAGTCAAGAGGAAAACAATCCAGACCGCCAGCTAAGGTCCCTAAATCATAGTTAAGTGGGAAACGATGTGGGAAGGCATAGACAGCTAGGAGGTTGGCTTAGAAGCAGCCACCCTTTAAAGAAAGCGTAATAGCTCACTAGTCGAGTCGGCCTGCGCGGAAGATGTAACGGGGCTAAAACTATGTACCGAAGCTGCGGATTTGCAATTTATTGCAAGTGGTAGGGGAGCGTTCTGTAAGCCGATGAAGGTGGATTGAGAAGTCTGCTGGAGGTATCAGAAGTGCGAATGCTGACGTGAGTAACGATAAAACGGGTGAAAAACCCGTTCGCTGAAAGACCAAGGGTTCCAGTCCAACGTTAATCGGGGCTGGGTGAGTCGACCCCTAAGGCGAGGCCGAGAGGCGTAGTCGATGGGAAATTGGTTAATATTCCAATACTTCTGTGTAATGCGATGAGAGGACGGAGAAGGTTAAGTCAGCCTGGCGTTGGTTGTCCAGGTGGAAGATTGTAGGCATGTATCTTAGGCAAATCCGGGGTACTCTATGCTGAGAATCGATAGCAAGCTAGTTTACTAGCGAAGTGGCTGATACCATACTTCCAGGAAAAGTCTCTAAGCTTCAGTTACACAGGAATCGTACCCGAAACCGACACAGGTGGTCAGGTCGAGTAGACCAAAGCGCTTGAGAGAACTCTGCTGAAGGAACTAGGCAAAATGGTACCGTAACTTCGGGAGAAGGTACGCTGCCGGCGGTGATAGGACTTGCTCCTTGAGCTACTGGCAGCCTCAGAAACCAGGCCGCTGCAACTGTTTATTAAAAACATAGCACTCTGCAAACACGAAAGTGGACGTATAGGGTGTGATGCCTGCCCGGTGCTGGAAGGTTAATTGATGGGGTTAGCGTAAGCGAAGCTCTTGATCGAAGCCCCAGTAAACGGCGGCCGTAACTATAACGGTCCTAAGGTAGCGAAATTCCTTGTCGGGTAAGTTCCGACCTGCACGAATGGCATAATGATGGCGGCGCTGTCTCCAGCAGAGGCTCAGTGAAATCGAATTCGCCGTGAAGATGCGGTGTACCCGCGGCTAGACGGAAAGACCCCGTGAACCTTTACTGCAGCTTGACATTGAACTTTGATCTTACTTGTGTAGGATAGGTGGGAGGCTTTGAAGTAGAAACGCCAGTTTCTATGGAGCCGTCCTTGAAATACCACCCTGGTAATATTGAGGTTCTAACTCTGCTCCATTATCTGGAGCGAGGACCATGTCTGGTGGGTAGTTTGACTGGGGCGGTCTCCTCCTAAAGAGTAACGGAGGAGTACGAAGGTGCGCTCAGCGTGGTCGGAAATCACGCGTAGAGTATAAAGGCAAAAGCGCGCTTAACTGCGAGACCCACAAGTCGAGCAGGTACGAAAGTAGGTCTTAGTGATCCGGTGGTTCTGTATGGAAGGGCCATCGCTCAACGGATAAAAGGTACTCTGGGGATAACAGGCTGATACCGCCCAAGAGTTCATATCGACGGCGGTGTTTGGCACCTCGATGTCGGCTCATCTCATCCTGGGGCTGAAGCAGGTCCCAAGGGTATGGCTGTTCGCCATTTAAAGAGGTACGCGAGCTGGGTTTAGAACGTCGTGAGACAGTTCGGTCCCTATCTACCGTGGGCGTTGGAAATTTGAGAGGATCTGCTCCTAGTACGAGAGGACCAGAGTGGACGAACCTCTGGTGTACCGGTTGTGACGCCAGTCGCATCGCCGGGTAGCTATGTTCGGAAGGGATAACCGCTGAAAGCATCTAAGCGGGAAGCCTACCTCAAGATTAGATTTCCCAAGGACTTTATGTCCTCTAAAGAGCCGTTGAAGACTACAACGTTGATAGGTTGGATGTGGAAGTACGGTGACGTATGAAGCTGACCAATACTAATTACTCGTGAGGCTTGACTATACAACACCCAAACAGTTGGTGTTGTGGTTCAAATCATGACAAATAACTTGATTTAGTTAGATAAAACGCTAAACTGCACAAA
>NZ_JBWYJA010000024.1:0-4998 GCF_056780035.1 Acinetobacter sp. ANC_7503
AGCCTTGGCTCACATTCATTCAGGTATTTTGCGTCTATACCGATGACCTTCAATTTTCTATGATGAACACATAGAGAGCAGGATGCTCCAGATAACAATAAGAAATTGTAGCAATGGAATATGCAGGTACGACAGGAGTTATACCAACGCATCAAATACGTAAAAAAGCCCAACAGGATGTTGGGCTTTTTTATGTCTTGAATTTGGATTTCGTATAAGAGATTTTATGTTAAATAGAGATCATAAATTTATGGATATAAATAAATGCTTGTAAAACATAACAATGACTTTTTTATTCAATGGGATACTACGTATTATCTTGAAAACAACCTAGAGTTAGGCGTTTTCAATTTTTGGATTGATGATCATGCATACCCAGGAAAATATACTAATATTACTCTAGTTCCTCTATTTGTTGATCTTATAGGTAATTTAGAAAATATTCATAATATCAAACAAGATTTAGGTGATATTCCTCTGAGTGAGATTGATTTTTCATTAAGTAATGATCAACTGGTGAACTTAGATACAGGAGAACTATTTCAGTATGGATTAGGTTTGAGTATTGGTTTCGATAAAAATATTGAGCGCGTATTTTACACAGTAGATTATGGAAAAAGTTTTTCTGAAATTGTCTTACCAAAAGGGACTCTTACACATACACTGAAATCTCTCCAACAACTCACTAGCCACCATCTATAATTTCGTATAACCGCCATTATGTTAAATAAACTCAATTACTGTCATCAAAAGTGGCATTAATTCTGTCTACAGTCCATTTTACTGTAGTGTTATCTAAGTAAAAAAAATCTCTATTTAAAATATAATCTTCAAAAATTAAGCCATTACTATCTAGCTTTCCTTCTTTTAAATGTCCAATAATTTCATATCTTAGACTATTATCTATTTGCTTAACTTGATGGGGACAATTCACTTCTTCAATAATGTAATCATCAAGAATAGTAGCTTCTAAAGCTATAAGGTAATTTTTTTTGAGATCAATAAATGAGGGTATTGAAGAACTAAATACCTCTAGAATTTCATTACGAATCTTAATTTTTAGAATAAATTCGAGATCCTCATTACATTCTATGATTTGAGCTATATATTTCACTTTAATTAAGATTTCCTAAAATTAACATAATACACCTTATGCGAAATTCTTGAATTTTTCCTATAAGCATCAATGTCTTAAATAAAGCCGTTCCAAGGTTCAGCGCACTGGAGCGGCTTTTTATTGATTCTTCACGTTCCACGCCTATTTTTTGATGATGGTTTCACAATTTTGTGTAGTTCTATTTAACCATTCGGCAGGAAGAATCGGCTCAGGAAGCCACGCTTTTTAGGCTCAGGTTCAACATGCTCAGGAACAGGAATTCGCTTTTTTTCTACATCGATAGTAGTCAATCCGTCCTCTTTAGACTGCTCAGACTGAAGGGGGGTGATTATATCTTCTGTACTAGGAAGTGAATTACTCTCGGTATGAGTTGTATCAGATTCAATATTGACCTTAGATGGCTTCATTTCGATGAGTGTAAGAAGTGTATCAATACGAGAATTAGCTTTGGCCTCCCGATCTTCTGCTTTTTCTAATTGTTTCTTTAAAAAATCGATTTGATTTTTTAATTCTATGATTGTTTGATCCGTGTACTCAGGTGTATTTGGATTTTGTATTGCAGACGTATCGATACGTTTTGACTGTTTTGTATTAAATGGTTCGCCATACACACGAAGTAACTCTGAAAAGTCTATGTAACCATCGTGATCACGACTTAATACTCCATTTTTTATATCTTTATAGAGTGTTGCACGAGATTTTTTATACAGTGCAGCAGCATCACTAACACTGTATTTTGTACTTGTTTTCATAGTGTATTACTGTGTATTTACGATACGTATTAAGGGATACAATAAGTGTATTCTTCAATACACTCAAGATTTGAAGCCTAAGTTTTTTAAGTAGGGTAAAAATTGCTTTTGTTGTTTAGGATCTCTAAGCATTTCTTTAATTTTTGATGCTAATGTTTCGTAGCTTTCACCTTCTAGTGCTAAATGGGAAAGTTCATGCAAACGGGATAGCTGATTACCAAACATATTAATTTGAGCATCTGTCAGCTTATAAAACTCTTTTGGTATATCTATATCTGGGGGATTAATATTTTTAGCTTTTTCCTTAAACGAAAATAAAATATGAGTAACTTTACGACCTGTCTTTTTTTGCTCATACGTTACGCTTAAAGGGCTGTATTCATTTATTTGGTCTATCGCAGTATCAATTACTCGTTTCTTAAAATCGGCAAATAACGGATATTTCTTACCGAGTTCTAGCATTGTGCGTAAGTTATCAACGGAGATTTCACGCTTACCTATTTGTCTATACTGGACCAACAGTTCATAAATACGGATACCATACCCACTGTTGATTCCAGCAATATCTGATAAAGCATACTTAGTAAATTCTCTACTTAAATTAGAAATGAAAGGCAAAATGGGTTTTGAAAAGCGAATACCAATGACACCCTGGCTATCCAAAAACTGGATCTCTTGGACCCATCTCATCTTTATAGATTTATCGTTAACAGTAAGGTTAATTGATCTTTCGTAAAGTCTATTAATACCTTCCTTTAGATCCCTATATGCGGTTTTCTCATGTACCCCTAAGCGTTGTAGTTCATTAACACTCACAGGATATAGTTCATCATCTGTGATTGGTTGGTTTTTAGGAATACGGGAAATTGCTGCTAAGACGATACGTTGCTCTACAGCACTTAATTGATATGATGCTTCTATAACTTGATTTGATTTTACAACTTGATTCTTATCCAAAATGAAGCCATTGATTTTTTTAATATATGACAAATATATACCTGTCATAGTTAGTAGTCAATCCGTCATAGTTAAGTAGTCAATCCGTCATAGTTAGTAGTCAATCCGTCATAGTTAGTAGTCAATCCGTCATAGTTAAACTCTGATACCTTTGTTATATAAGGGATACAGGTGTCTGAAAAGATTTAAAAGATTTAAAAATAAATAAAAAAGGCTGTTTGAAAAATTGCCCTTGGTTTTCGCTTCGCTCAAACTCTATTGAACTTCGCTTTCGCTCAGTTCGTCGGGGCAATTTTTTCTCTAATCTCTTTGTGAATTCTATAAAAACAAAAGCATTCGGTATTCGCTTCGCTCATATAATTTTTTATGCTCGCTTCGCTCGATTTAGAAGCTACTTTTTGTCATATGATTTTATTTCTAGCTAAATTTTTATAAATAATGGTTTTTCAGAGGGGGGAGAGATCAGCTTTTCTGTGTGTCGCTCGTAGACACTCGCTTATATCCTCCGTATTGCTTCTTATTTTTCGTTTTTAGCCCTGTTTTCGTTTTTTAGCTAGAGAACAGTGTTTTTATTTTAACTGCGCTTAAATCGCATTCTATGCGTATTTATTAAGGGTTAATTTTTTCAAAATTTGCTCCCAAGGCTTTTTCATTTTTGATCAGCAGATCAGGAATGCACGCTTACTCGTTTCTCTGGAGAGAAACAAAATTGAGTTGTTGACCAAGCATTCTCTGTACGTCAATTTAGCCAGGTAAATCTCTTTTGGTCTCGGCACATGCCGAATATTTTTTCTCACACACCACGCATCTATCGATGAAACCTCTCAATCCTTTACACCATAAGGTTTACATGGAATTTTAATGGATTAAAAAAGTGGGGCTCTAAAAAAGCAAAATATAAGTTTATATAATTGAAAAATAAAGAAAAAAGCCAGCTCACCGAAAAGGGCTATAAAATATGAAAAATTATACATAAATATTTGTTTTATATGGTGAAAATTCTGGGCTCTCAGTAAATTTGGGGTATAGCTCATTTTTTTGGGGAAAAATTCAATAAGTAATTAATATATATAGATAAACACTTGAGCTCTGAATTTTTCTTGATATTGATGGTTTTAAAGCGAATATTAGTTGTGTGTAAAAATATAAAACTCAGTATGTATAACGAAATTTTTTTTGAGAGAATTAAATGATGGACAATATTATTCAGTTATCTAAACCATGTACGCTTTGTGGAATTAGGCAGAATGTTAAGTTGTTTGCTGAGCTAATGCTTTGCTCTCAATGTCAGGAAAATATTAGGATCACTAATCCTGGTATGTTTGCTTCAAATGAACAGATCGAACAAAAAACTCAGGATTAACCTGAGTTTCGCATAAGGTGTATTATGTTAATTTTAGGAAATATTAAAACTAATTTTCAGACTTATCCCACCAACTTTGAGCTAAATCAGTATTTTTAGGAATACCTATACCATCACGATACATAACGGAAAGACTTCGCATTGCTTTCTTATTACCTAACTTTGCAGCCTTTTCACGAAGTTCAAAAGCTTTATTAATATTAACTTCTATTCCGCTATCTGCACGAGTATATAGATCAGCTAACTCAACCATTGATTCAGAATGGCCATTTTCTGAGGCTTTCTGAAACCACTTAAAAGCTTTTTGGAAATGTTCTAAAGAATCGTTTTTGTCATCATCTTCCATTAATCTAGCATAGGTAACATATCCATCAGCTAACCAAAACATTGCTGCTACATTTCCATTTTCTGCTGATTTAAGAGCCCAAACTTCAGCTTGATTTTCATCTGAATCAACACCATGACCATATAGATAAATCTCGGCTAATTCTAACTGAGCAGAAGTATCTCCATTTTCTGCTTTCGCTAATAAATCATTAGAAAAAACAGGTTCTGCAAATGTTTCCATTGAAAGGCAAACTCCTAAAGCCATAAAAATATTTGTTAATTTATTCAATTTTTAACCTTTAAACTAAACTGTTAGGCTTTTATATTTTTATATCATACCTAAAAGAAAACTCTAAAATTAGAGTATGTCTTATCTCTATTTAACATAATAGGCGTTATGCGAAATGCAAGCAAAATAATGATTTAAAATCAACAACTTAAGAATTTTCACCCACTCCGAAAAACAGAAAAAAACCGACTGT
>NZ_JBWYJA010000025.1:0-2185 GCF_056780035.1 Acinetobacter sp. ANC_7503
GCAGGTCAGCCTGCTGAACTCATCGATGGCTTAATTGAACTCGGTATTAAAGACTTAGTGATCGTCAACAACAACGCAGGTAATGGTGATTACGGCTTGGCTAAACTGTTACAAGCAGGCGCTGTACGTAAAATCATCTGTTCTTTTCCTCGTCAGTCTGACTCTTATGTCTTCGATGAACTCTACCGTGCAGGCAAAATCGAGTTAGAACTTGTACCGCAAGGCAACTTGGCTTGCCGTATTCAAGCGGCGGGTATGGGCTTAGGTCCAATCTACACACCAACAGGTTTTGGTACTTTGCTCGCTGAAGGCAAACCAACCATGAATTATGAAGGTAAAGACTACGTTTTAGAAAATCCAATCAAAGCTGACTTTGCGTTAATTAAAGCGCATAAGGGCGATCGCTGGGGGAACTTGGTGTACCGTAAATCTGCACGTAACTTTGGTCCAATTATGGCCATGGCAGCAGATATCACCATCGCACAAGTATCAGAAGTCGTGGAACTCGGTGCCTTAGATCCTGAACACATCATCACCCCTGGGATCTTTGTACAACACGTTGTACAAGTTCAACCTGCGCAGTAATTTGAGATTGGAGAAATAAAATGAGTTATCAAAAATTAACCCGTGATCAAATTGCTGAACGTGTTGCACAAGATATTCCTGATGGTGCTTATGTCAACCTTGGGATTGGTTTACCAACTAAAATCTCGAGCTATTTACCTGCTGACAAAGATGTCTTTTTACATTCTGAAAATGGTTTATTGGCCTTTGGTCCACCCCCTGCGGAAGAAGACCGTGACCCTGAGTTAATTAACGCAGGTAAAGAGTTTGTAACCCTGCTAGAAGGCGGAGCTTTCTTCCATCATGGTGATTCATTTGCCATGATGCGTGGTGGTCATTTAGACATCGCGGTACTGGGTGCTTTCCAAGTCGCAGAAAATGGTGATCTTGCAAACTGGCATACCGGTGCACCTGATGCCATCCCTGCTGTGGGTGGTGCAATGGACTTAGCCGTGGGTGCGAAAAAAGTCTTTATTACCACCGATCATGTCACTAAAAAAGGCGAACCTAAAATCGTTGCTGAGCTGACTTATCCTGCGACAGGCTTAAAGTGTGTAGATCGTATCTATACTGACCTTTGTGTGATTGATGTAACACCTGAAGGCATGAAAGTGATTGAGAAAGTTGAAGGCTTATCTTTTGAAGAACTTCAATCGATGACGGGTGCCAAACTCATTGATGCGACTCAAGGCTAATTTATCAATCCTCCCTAAATCCCTCCTTTATTAAAGGAGGGACTATCCATCCAATTAATTTAAGCGGGTGGACTCCTCCCTTTTTCAAAGGGAGGTCGGGAGGGATTCAAAGATTTAGGACATAAATAAATGAAAAACGCATACATCATTGATGCCATCCGTACGCCTTTTGGTCGTTATGCCGGTGGTTTAGCCCCTGTCCGTGCGGATGACTTAGGTGCAGTGCCATTAAAAGCCTTAATGGAACGTAACCCTTCTGTGGATTGGAATGTCGTCGATGACGTTTTATTTGGCTGTGCCAACCAAGCCGGTGAAGATAATCGTAACGTCGGTCGTATGTCGGCGCTTTTAGCAGGTATTCCTTATACAGTACCTGCAACCACAGTCAACCGTTTATGTGGTTCATCACTCGATACCGTAGCAATGGCCGCGCGTGCCATTAAAGCTGGTGAAGCTGACGTGATTGTGGCAGGTGGTGTTGAATCTATGTCACGTGCACCATTTGTGATGGGTAAATCTGAGAGTGCATTTGGTCGTAGTCAAAAGATTGAAGACACCACCATGGGCTGGCGTTTTATCAACCCGAAGCTTAAAGAAATGTATGGTGTTGAAACCATGCCGCAAACGGCTGAAAACGTGGCTGAACAGTTTAATATTAGCCGTGCTGATCAAGACCAATTTGCTTTAACCAGCCAACAACGTACGGCTGCAGCGCAAGCACGCGGTTTCTTTGATCAAGAAATCGTGCCTGTGACTATTCCACAGCGTAAAGGTGATGCGGTTGTGGTGGCAAAAGATGAACATCCTCGTGCCTCAACCACTTTAGAAGCGTTAACCAAGTTAAAACCTGTTGTAAAAGCAGACGGTACAGTAACCGCAGGTAATGCATCAGGCATTAATGATGGTGCTGCTGCGATTCTGATTGC
>NZ_JBWYJA010000026.1:0-1786 GCF_056780035.1 Acinetobacter sp. ANC_7503
TGACGACCAAGTTTGTCTAATACAAACTGAGTTGTACCTTCTGGTGGGCAGCCATAACCTACAGGCATTGTGGTTAATGCTGTATATTGACCTTGTGCATCGGTGAAGATCGTACGACGTAAGTTGAAGTCAGATTGAGACTTATCAAAGAACGAGTAGTTACCTAAGCTGTTTGCATGCCAAACTTCAACTTTAGCGCCTTCAATGATGTTACCTTCAGTATCTTTAACGATACCTTCAATAATTAAAGTTGGGATTTTGCCTTCTTCAGAACCATCATCCATACGTGCAAAACCAACTGATTCTGGTGCACCAGCGACATACAATGGACCTTCAATTGTACGTGGAGTACCACCTGTAATACCTGCTTGAGCATCTTTCTCATCTGCACGTAAATCAAGGAAATGCTCAAGACCTAAACCAGCAGCCAAAAGACCTAATTCGTTTGCTTGACCAGCATCAGTAAAGTACTCAAGACCCTTCCAAACTTCAGATTGGCTTAAATCTAAATCTTCAATCGCTTGGAATAAGTCAGATACTAAACGTACAACGATTTGCTGAACACGTTCATCAACAGGACCTGTTGCAGTATCAACGTTCATTTTTTTGACTAAAGCATTAATTTGTTCGCGGTTCATACTATTTCTCCTTAAGTATGCTTGCTGTGTGGTGGCTGACTTCTAATGTGTTTGAGCTCGCTGCCACAATCCTTGTTTAAAATTACGCTAAAAAACCTCTGGATGTATTGATGTCATGGCCTGAATCAATCAAGCCAAGACACTTAAAACTTAACGATCATCTTCACGGATAGAAGATGGGTGGCGATTTAACGCCATTACTTCGATATTCATATATGGGTAAAGCGGAAGACCTTGTAAAATTGAATGAAGCTCTTCATTGCTTTCCACATCAAAAATACTGATGTTTGAATACTGACCTGTGATTCGCCAGATATGACGCCACTTGCCTTGTTGCTGTAACTCTTGCGAATACGCCTTTTCAACAGCTTTAATCTCATTCGCTTTTTCAACTGGCATATCCAGTGGGATGTTCACATCCATTCGTACATGAAACAGCATGTCTCACTCCTGATGTATCACGTCGCTTATTTGCGGCGAAGGTTGTCAATCTTGTCTAAATCCAACTCAATACCTAAACCATTGCCTTGAGGCAGATGTAATTCGAAATCACGATATTGAAGCGGGGTCTTTAAAATTTCGTCAGTTAACAGCAATGGACCAAACAATTCAGTGCCATATGCCAAATTCTCAAAGGTCGAGAACAAATGTGCAGAAGCGATGGTGCCAACAGAACCTTCAAGCATCGTGCCACCATACAGATCTACACCAGCGAGGTTTGCAATGGTTGCTACATCACGACCTTCGAGTAGGCCACCAGACTGAGCAACTTTTACAGCAAACACAGAAGCAGCATTACGCTTCGCTAAACGATAAGCTGTACTTGGACCCATCAATGACTCATCCGCCATAATGGCAATATCAAAACGACGAGTTAAACGCTCCATGGCATCAATATTGTCAATCGCACATGGCTGTTCAATTAGATCCACACCACCATCTTGCAGAAGCTGAATACCTTTGATCGCTTCTAACTCAGACCAAGCACGGTTCACATCGACACGGATAGAAATATCAGCACCTAACGCTTTTTTGATGGTGAGAACATGCTCAACATCTGCTTCTACAGCACGAGAACCAATTTTTAATTTAAAGAAGTTATGACGCTTAGCTTCGATCATCTTTTTCGCTTCAGCGATATCTTTATC
>NZ_JBWYJA010000027.1:0-1533 GCF_056780035.1 Acinetobacter sp. ANC_7503
CATCACCAGCTTTATCGGACAACGTAGCCTACAACCCACCGCAGTCCACCTACAACGCTGGCAAGCCACAGCCCTCGAACAAGAAGAAGGCGCAGGGTCAGTCCAAAGCAAACACCAACACAGTGACCACCAAGACAATGCCAGCCTAGGCCTCGAACAAGCATGGCACATCAGCCCTGCATGGATCCAAGACCTCAAAGGTGAAGACCAAGCCACCGCCTCAGGCAACAGCCAAGTCGAAAAACTCAACCAACACCTCAGCGACTACTACGCCGGACAAAGCAAACAATTCATCGCCAAAGCCAGCGTCAGAGACAGCCAAGTCGGCTACTGGTTCAAACTCGATGGCCATCCAGAAATTGCACAACACAGCGGAGCTGATCAAGAATTCCTCATTGTAGGCAAACGCTACTACAACCAAAACAACCTACCCAAAGACTTAGACCAACAAGTCCAACAACTGCTACAACGCAGCCAATGGACGCCAAAACACAAGACAAACACCAACCAAGCAACCCACAGCGACCAAGAACGCCAAGCCAGCGAACTCATCCTACAACGACGCAACATCAAAACCGTACCCGAATACAACCCCTTACAACATCGACCTAGCACCCATCCGCAACGCGCCAAAGTGGTGGGACCTGCAGGAGAAGAAATCCATGTCGATGAATGGGGACGTATCAAAGTACGCTTCCTGTTTACCCGAGCAGAAGACCACCAATTTGATGGCGGTGCAGGCAGTAACAACAACGATACCGATTCAGCTTGGGTCGATGTACTGACCCCATGGGCAGGCGAAGGCTATGGCGCACGCTTCCTTCCTCGAATCAATGAAATCGTGGTTATCGACTTCTTTGACGGCAACATCGACCGCCCCTTTGTGGTGGGCCGCCTACATGAAGCCCAACGCAGCCCAACCCGATTTGACAGTCAAGGCCAACTGCCGGACACCAAAAAACTCGCAGGGATTAAAAGTAAAGAAGTCCAAGGCGAAGGTTATGGACAACTCCGCTTTGATGACACCACAGGACAAATCTCCACCCAACTGCAAAACACCCACGGGACGAGCCAACTTAACCTAGGGAATCTCAGTCATCCCAAAGCAACAGCAGAAAGTGAAGGACGAGGCGAAGGCTTCGAACTCAGAACTGACCAATGGGGTGCAGTACGAGCGGGCGAAGGCATACTCATCTCCACCTACAAACAAGAACAAGCCAAAGCAAACCATCTCGATGCAAGCGAAGCCAAACAACAACTCGAAAGTAGCTTAAACAACGCCAAAGCTTTGAGTGAAGTGGCACAAAATCAACAAACTGATCCACTGAGCTTACTCGAAAACCTACAGGGCTATCTCAAGAACTTAGAGAGCGAAGACCAAAGCAAAGCCGCGGCTTTTAAACAAGCGATCATGCTCTTGGCTTCACCAAGTTCAATTGCCGTAGAAAGTAACGAAGACATCCACCTCAGTGCAGATGGGCAGATCAACCAGATTGCACAAGGAAGCATCAACACCAGCACGCAAGACAGCAT
>NZ_JBWYJA010000028.1:0-845 GCF_056780035.1 Acinetobacter sp. ANC_7503
CCAATGGTGTTCCAAGACAACGAACATATTGGTCAAGGTCGTATGACATTGGAAGAAATTGTTGCGAAGCTCGATACTAATTCTGCTGCGAAAGATGCTGAAAAGCTCAATGCCAAAGACGCATTTGACGTGCTTGTGATCGGTGGTGGTCCTGCAGGTAACACATCTGCAATCTATGCCGCTCGTAAAGGTATCCGTACGGGGATCGTTGCTGAGCGCATGGGTGGTCAGGTCATGGACACCATGGATATTGAAAACTTTACATCAGTGCAAAAGACGCAAGGTCCTAAGTTTGCGGCTGAAATGGAAGCACACGTTCGTGAATACGGTGTCGACATCATGAACTTACAACGTGTGTCTGACATCAAAGGTGCGGATGAAACTGCCAACGGTTTAGTTGAAGTGACTTTAGAGAATGGTGCAAAACTTGAATCTAAAACGGTCATCCTGTCTACAGGTGCTCGTTGGAGAGAAATGAATGTACCCGGTGAGCAAGAATACAAAACCCGTGGTGTTGCGTACTGCCCACACTGTGATGGTCCATTGTTCAAAGGTAAACGTGTGGCTGTGATCGGTGGTGGTAACTCTGGTGTTGAAGCGGCAATTGACTTGGCTGGTATTGTTGAGCATGTCACTTTAGTTGAGTTTGATACTAAGCTGCGTGCTGACCAAGTACTTCAAGATAAATTGAACAGCTTGCCAAATACGACTGTCATCAAAAATGCGTTGTCTACAGAAGTTGTGGGTGATGGCAAACAAGTGACTGCACTGAAATACAAAGACCGTGCGACGGATGAGGAGCACATTGTTGAACTTGCGGGCATCTTCGTACAAATTGGTTTGTT
>NZ_JBWYJA010000029.1:0-629 GCF_056780035.1 Acinetobacter sp. ANC_7503
GTCAATATACAGCATTAACCACAATGCCTGTAGGTTATGGCTGCCCACCAGAAGGTACAACTCAGTTTGTATTAGACAAACTTGGTCGTCACGGTAACCGCCCTTCACATGTGCATTACTTCGTCACTGCACCTGGCTACCGTAAATTAACTACGCAGTTCAACATCGAAGGTGATAAATACCTTTGGGATGACTTTGCATTTGCAACGCGTGATGGCTTAGTGGCAACTGCTGTAGACGTAACTGATGAAGCTGAAATTGCTCGTCGTGGTCTAAAAGGTGCGTTCAAACATATTCAATTTGACATTGAATTAGTGAAAGACGTTGAAGGTGCGCCTTCTACTGAAGTTGAACGCCGCCGCGCATCAGCTTAAAAATAATAAAGGGATGGATTTCGCATCCATCCTTTATCTTATTCAACTAAAGAATTTAGACCAATCCAAATCTAATCATTTTGATTTGTTTAAATTTTTGCAAGACCGAAAAGGATATAGATAGCTTTATCTATAAAACGCTATGATTGATAAATCTCAAAAGACTTTAACCGAAGCCCTCTCCCAAATTAAAGACGGTTCAACCATTATGATTGGTGGGTTTGGTACCGCAGGTCAGCCTGCTGAACTCATCGA
>NZ_JBWYJA010000030.1:0-426 GCF_056780035.1 Acinetobacter sp. ANC_7503
ACCTGTTGCTACAGGGTTGCCATCTTTGTCTAAGATTTCAACTTTTACTGTTGCACCTGGCTCAGTCTTACCTGAGATTGTTGGTGTAGTATCGTTTGTTGGCTTAAGCTCATCGATGGTTAATTCAGGTGCTACTGTGTCAACCTCGAAGCTCTCTGGCTGAGATTCACCTGTGTTACCTGCTTGATCTGTTGCTTTTGCAACTACGTCATATTCGCCATCTGCCAATTCAACTGATGGTGTATATGTCCATGTGTCACCTGTAACTGTCGCTGGACCTTCTGCAACAACTTGACCGTCTTTGTCTTTAACAACGACATTTACTGTTGTTCCTGGTTCAGTTGTACCTGTGATTTCTGGTGTTGTATCGTTTGTATCCGCAATTGGATCAATCGTTACATCGGTATCAGATGGTGCAGTTGTATC
>NZ_JBWYJA010000031.1:0-415 GCF_056780035.1 Acinetobacter sp. ANC_7503
CAGTACCTTATAAACAAATCATCATTGCCACTGGTGAAGGCGCGAAAGCATCACTGTCAGCGTTTGATTACATCATTCGTTCTGGACAGTAGTTCAATCATATTCTTTAAATAAGAAGTTCTTAGTTTTGTAGTTTACAGAGGTTGAAGATGCTAACACTTCAGCCTCTTTTTTTGTAATCATTAACTTGATCTATATTATTTACTAAATCAAATCTGTATTTTATTTGTAATTTTATTTCACAATAAATGGGTGTTTTGTGTAACAGGACCTGTTTATCGTGTCTGTTTTTTGTTTAAATATTAAGAAATTCTTTAGCCTTACTAAATTATAAAAGACAGATAATAACCATGCTTGCCAACATCTTTTCGGCATTGGAACAGCTCGGCCTAACCGCCCAAAACAGAGCCCTCCA
>NZ_JBWYJA010000032.1:0-412 GCF_056780035.1 Acinetobacter sp. ANC_7503
AGGAAGATCTCATGGCTAAGGCTAAGTTTGAACGTAATAAGCCACACGTTAACGTGGGCACAATCGGTCACGTTGACCATGGTAAAACAACTTTAACTGCTGCTATCGCAACTGTATGTGCGAAGAAATTCGGTGGTGAAGCTAAAGACTACGCTGCAATCGACTCTGCACCAGAAGAAAAAGCACGTGGTATTACAATTAATACATCACACGTAGAATACGATTCTCCAACTCGTCACTACGCTCACGTAGACTGCCCGGGCCACGCCGATTATGTTAAAAACATGATTACTGGTGCTGCTCAAATGGACGGCGCGATCCTTGTATGTGCTGCGACTGATGGTCCAATGCCACAAACTCGTGAACACATCCTTCTTTCTCGCCAAGTAGGTGTTCCATACATCGTTGTATT
>NZ_JBWYJA010000033.1:0-408 GCF_056780035.1 Acinetobacter sp. ANC_7503
CCAAGTTAAAACCTGTTGTAAAAGCAGACGGTACAGTAACCGCAGGTAATGCATCAGGCATTAATGATGGTGCTGCTGCGATTCTGATTGCGTCTGATGCAGCTGTAGAAAAATATGGTTTAAAACCTCGTGCCAAAGTGATTGGTGCAACCACTGTTGGGGTTGAACCTCGCATTATGGGCTTTGGTCCTGCACCTGCGATTAAAAAGTTACTGGCTCAAACAGGGTTAACACTAGAGCAAATGGATGTGATTGAGCTGAATGAAGCGTTTGCAGCACAAGCATTGGCGTGTACACGTGACCTAGGTTTAGCCGACGATGATGCACGTGTAAACCCAAATGGTGGTGCAATTGCATTAGGTCATCCATTGGGTGCATCAGGTGCGCGTTTGGTGACGACTGCTCTCA
>NZ_JBWYJA010000034.1:0-394 GCF_056780035.1 Acinetobacter sp. ANC_7503
CTGAGCTGACTCAAGCACGTGATGATGCGCTTACTGCTAAAGAAGATGCACAAGCGAAAGTTGATGCACTTCCAGAAGGAGCAGACAAAGACGCATTGGATGCACGCTTAGATGATCTAGTCGACATCACCTTACCAGCAGTAAATGATGAAAACGAAGATGGCATAGCAGATGAGTACGAACAAGTATTGGCAGATGCCGAAGCAGCAGTAGAGGCGGCTGAAGCAGCATACGCTGCGGCAGAACAAGCGCTGATCGATGCAAATGCCAATGGCCTCATCACCCCAACAGAACTTACTGCATTGACTCAAGCACGTGATGATGCACTTGCTGCGAAAACAGAAGCACAAACAAAAGTGACAGCGTTACCTGAGGCAGTACAAGCAGAAAAAGA
>NZ_JBWYJA010000035.1:0-371 GCF_056780035.1 Acinetobacter sp. ANC_7503
CTGCTTCTACAGCACGAGAACCAATTTTTAATTTAAAGAAGTTATGACGCTTAGCTTCGATCATCTTTTTCGCTTCAGCGATATCTTTATCCGTATCACCAGAAGCCAACACCCAAAGTACAGGGACGCTGTTACGCAGACGGCCACCTAACACTTCAGACAGCGGCAAGCCTAAACGTTGAGCTTGAATATCGAGTAAAGCAGTTTGAATGGCACATTTTGCAAAACGGTTGCCATTAATATTCTTCTTCAACACTTGCATAATTTGAGCAACGTTGAGATCAGTAAAAGTTTTGAGTAGTGGAGCAAAATAAGTATCGATATTGGTTTTGATACTTTCAGGGCTTTCTTCACCATAGCCTAAGCCACCG
>NZ_JBWYJA010000036.1:0-346 GCF_056780035.1 Acinetobacter sp. ANC_7503
GTTGTACGTCTTCACGCTTAGTACCACGTAATAAGATACCACAGTTCTCGCCCGCACGACCTTCGTCTAGAAGTTTACGGAACATTTCAACGCCAGTTACTGTCGTTTTAACTGTGTCTTTGATACCTACGATTTCAACTTCTTCGCCTACTTTCACGATACCAGCTTCTACACGGCCAGTTACTACTGTACCACGACCAGAAATAGAGAATACGTCTTCGATTGGCATTAAGAATGCTTTATCAATAGCACGCTCTGGCTCTGGGATGTAAGTGTCAAGCGCTTCAACAAGAGCAACAACTGCATCTTCACCGAACTGACCAGCTTCACCGTTAAGTGCAGCAAG
>NZ_JBWYJA010000037.1:0-324 GCF_056780035.1 Acinetobacter sp. ANC_7503
AAACGTAGACCTGGGTCCATTGCGATTGGGTGGATTAATTCTACTGACATTTCTACGTTGTCACCAGGCATAACCATTTCAACGCCTTCTTGCAATTGAATCGCGCCAGTTACGTCAGTCGTACGGAAGTAGAACTGTGGACGGTAACCGTTAAGGAATGGAGTGTGACGACCACCTTCTTCTTTAGAAAGTACGTATACTTCCGCATCGAATTTAGTGTGTGGCTTGATCGCACCTGGTTTAGAAAGTACTTGACCACGTTGTACGTCTTCACGCTTAGTACCACGTAATAAGATACCACAGTTCTCGCCCGCACGACCTTCG
>NZ_JBWYJA010000038.1:0-315 GCF_056780035.1 Acinetobacter sp. ANC_7503
CAGCAAGTGCATCATCACGTGCTTGAGTCAGTGCAGTGAGTTCTGTTGGAGTGATGAGGCCATTGGCATTTGCATCGATCAGCGCTTGTTCCGCCGCAGCGTATGCTGCTTCTGCTGCCTCTACTGCTGCTTCAGCCGCTGCTAGAGCTTCTCCAATATCATCAACAACACCATCTTCATCTTCGTCATTTACTGTTGGTAAAGTGATATCAACCAGATCATTCAAACGACCTTGTAGCGCATCTTTTTCTGCTTGTACTGCCTCAGGTAACGCTGTCACTTTTGTTTGTGCTTCTGTTTTCGCAGCAAGTGCAT
>NZ_JBWYJA010000039.1:0-309 GCF_056780035.1 Acinetobacter sp. ANC_7503
ACTTTCGCTTGTGCATCTTCTTTAGCAGTAAGCGCATCATCACGTGCTTGAGTCAGCTCAGCAAGTTCTGTTGGCGTGATTAAACCATCTGATTCGGCATCTGCTAGTGCTTGCTCTGCCTCAGCATATGCTGCTTCAGCCGCCTCTACTGCCTCTGTTGCTTCTTCAAGTGCTGCAACTGCATCATCCACACCATCTTCATTTTCATCATTTACTGCTGGTAAAGTGATATCAACCAGATCATTTAAACGACCTTGTAGCGCATCTTTTTCTGCTTGTACTGCCTCAGGTAACGCTGTCACTTTTGTT
>NZ_JBWYJA010000040.1:0-277 GCF_056780035.1 Acinetobacter sp. ANC_7503
CAACTCGTTGCTGATGGTCGTGATCCATCAAAAAATGTAACTAAAGAAGAAGTTAAAAAAGCATCTGATGAATTAGACGCTGCGGATGCTGGATTAAAAACCAATGCACAACAAGAGTTTGAAGATTCATTAGCAACAGAAGCGGATTTAGTCGCGCTTGAAACGAAGGCAAATGAACTTCAAAATAAACTTGATGACAATGCAGAGTTGGAAGAGTCAGCAAGATATACTGATGAAACACGTGATGCACTTCAACAAGAAATTAATGAAGCTTTAC
>NZ_JBWYJA010000041.1:0-264 GCF_056780035.1 Acinetobacter sp. ANC_7503
TCGCAGCAGAATTAGTATCGAGCTTCGCAACAATTTCTTCCAATGTCATACGACCTTGACCAATATGTTCGTTGTCTTGGAACACCATTGGGACAGCCATGATTTTGCGTTCTTCAACTTCGTCTTGGAAGAATGCACCATCAATCATGGTTGCAGTTGTGCCAGGGTTGTAGATTGCGATCAAGTTAAGTGCTTGAACCACATCTGGACAGTTATGACAGCTTAAAGATACGAATACGTCAAAGTCAGATTTGATTTCTAAAG
>NZ_JBWYJA010000042.1:0-259 GCF_056780035.1 Acinetobacter sp. ANC_7503
CTTGACTATACAACACCCAAACAGTTGGTGTTGTGGTTCAAATCATGACAAATAACTTGATTTAGTTAGATAAAACGCTAAACTGCACAAATTAAAGCAACTCAAATAGCTGTTAATAACTTCTTTGACCAAGCAAAGGCACGCAAACAATACATGCGAATAAGACCTAAGCAAAGTCACAACAGTTGTGCTGGCGACAATAGCAAGAGTGAACCACCTGATCCCTTCCCGAACTCAGAAGTGAAACCTCTTAGCGCTG
>NZ_JBWYJA010000043.1:0-249 GCF_056780035.1 Acinetobacter sp. ANC_7503
CGAACTGACCAGCTTCACCGTTAAGTGCAGCAAGAGCAGAACCACGGATAACTGGAGTGTCATCACCTGGGAAGTCATAAGTAGAAAGAAGTTCACGAACTTCCATTTCAACTAGCTCAAGAAGCTCTTCGTCGTCTACAAGGTCACATTTGTTTAAGAATACAACGATGTATGGAACACCTACTTGGCGAGAAAGAAGGATGTGTTCACGAGTTTGTGGCATTGGACCATCAGTCGCAGCACATACAA
>NZ_JBWYJA010000044.1:0-246 GCF_056780035.1 Acinetobacter sp. ANC_7503
AAAAAGCATCTGATGAATTAGACGCTGCGGATGCTGCATTAAAAACCAATGCACAACAAGAGTTTGAAGACTCATTAGCAACAGAAGCGGATTTAACTGCGCTTGAGACGAAGGCGAAAGACCTTCAGACTAAACTCGATGACAATGCAGAGTTGGAAGAGTCAGCAAGATACACTGATGAAACACGTGATGCACTTCAACAAGAAATTAATGAAGCTTTACAACTCGTTGCTGATGGTCGTGATC
>NZ_JBWYJA010000045.1:0-231 GCF_056780035.1 Acinetobacter sp. ANC_7503
ATGCGACTGTAGATCCAGAAGGTAACTGGTCGTTCACACCGACTGAAGAATTACCAGAAGGTGAATATACAGTTAAAGCTGAAGCGAAAGATGCGGTGGGTAATACTGCTACTGAAACTGCGGATGGCAAATTAACTGTAGATACAACTGCACCATCTGATACCGATGTAACGATTGATCCAATTGCGGATACAAACGATACAACACCAGAAATCACAGGTACAACTGAAC
>NZ_JBWYJA010000046.1:0-231 GCF_056780035.1 Acinetobacter sp. ANC_7503
ATGCACTTCCAGAAGGAGCAGACAAAGACGCATTGGATGCACGCTTAGATGATCTAGTCGACATCATCTTACCAACAGTAAATGATGAAAATGAAGATGGTGTGGATGATGCAGTTGCAGCACTTGAAGAAGCGACAGAAGCAGTAGAGGCGGCTGAAGCAGCATATGCTGAGGCAGAGCAAGCACTAGCAGATGCCGAATCAGATGGTTTAATCACGCCAACAGAACTTA
>NZ_JBWYJA010000047.1:0-225 GCF_056780035.1 Acinetobacter sp. ANC_7503
AACAAGTGACTGCACTGAAATACAAAGACCGTGCGACGGATGAGGAGCACATTGTTGAACTTGCGGGCATCTTCGTACAAATTGGTTTGTTGCCAAATACGGATTTCCTCAAAACGACAGAGGTTGAGCTTTCAAACCGTGGTGAGATTGTGATTAACGATCGCAACGAAACCAATGTAAAAGGTGTATTCGCTGCGGGTGACTGTACAACAGTACCTTATAAAC